>JAGVKI010000214.1 GCA_020050695.1 Alphaproteobacteria bacterium
GGAAAAAATGTATATGACAACGTAATTGTTTTGACGTCTTTCATCTCTTTATCGTCGGCAAAGGCCGGGTCGATATAAAACAGCACCGGCATATCTACGCGCTGCCCAGGTTCAAGTGTCTGTTCTTTAAAACAAAAACATTCTATTTTCACAAAATGGCTGCCCGCGGAAAAGGGCAATACGTTATAGGTCGCATGGCCTTTGATGCGCGAATTGGTTTTATTATGTGCTGTATAATGCACAATTTTCTGCTCGCCTACTTTTACAATTACCTTCTTCTGCACGGGGGCAAATTCCCAGGCAAGCCCGGGGTCAATATCGGCATTAAAGGTAACGGTAATCTGGCGGTCGATAATGCGCGTAGGCCCTGCGCCAGCGGTCACCGTGGTGCCGCCGTAACCGGTCATCTCGCAAAACAGGCGGTAAAGCGGCACGGACGCTGCCGTCAGCATCAGCATGCCAACCACAATAAGCGCAAGGTTCAGCGCCAGACTCAGATTCTTGTTAGAATTTTTCTTAGGGGCGGACATGGTTCTTTAACATGCATACTGGCCCTTAAACATTATGCTGGCGGGGTAAGGCGCATGAGCGTGATCATGTAGACCAGCACCATCAGACCAAGCAATACGAAGAGTAAAACGATATTCTTGCGCTTTTGCACATCATGCAGCGGGCTTTTAGGCATGTGGCTACGACACCTTATTGCGACGCACGAAATCAAGCACCAGCAATAGCAGCAGGGTAAACAGGCTGCCCAGTACAAAGCTTGCACCCATCAGGTAGATGGTGTTCTGGGTAATATCCATTAAAAGCTGCGCGCTTTCCATGGTCACAGGTTTTCTTTCCATATGTCGCTCCGTTTTCCCGGTGGCCTAAGGCAATATATGCTGTTGCACAAGCCAGCCATCAATCATCATTACCGTGTATAGCATAAAAAGATAATAAATGGAAAAACCGAATGTTTTACGCGGCCATTTATCCGAATCATCACGCTTTACCTGATACACATGGTACAGGAAACCCGCTCCCAGCAATGCGGCGCAAGCAGTATAAAGCACGCCCGCCATATGCAGCGCAGGCAGCGCCAGCGTGCAGGCAACCAGCAGCCAGGTATAGACGATCATCTGGTTTTTAGTGCGCGGCTTGCCCACCACTACCGGCATCATTGGCACGCCTGCGCGCGCATAATCACCGTTGCGATACAGCGCGAGCGCCCAGAAATGCGGCGGCGTCCACAGGAAAATAATCATGAATAAAATCACAGACTGAAGCGATACGTCACCCGTTACCGCTGCCCAGCCAATCATCGGCGGGAATGCACCGGCAGCACCGCCAATCACAATATTCTGCGGCGTGCGGCGCTTGAGCCACATGGTATAAATCACAACATAAAAGGCAATGGCGCCCGCTAAAATACCGGCAGCCACCCAGTTAAGGGCAAGCCCCATCAGCATCACGGAAGCAGCCGATAAGAATAAACCAAATGCCAGCGCATCATCGGGCGCAATGCGGCCAGATGGTACCGGGCGGCGAATGGTGCGCGCCATCACCGCATCGATGTCGCGGTCATACCACATGTTAATGGCACCACCTGCGCCAGAGGCCAGGGCAATGCACATCAGCGTCAGAATCTGCTGGAACCAGTGAATAGGCTCATAGCCTGCCGTCTGTGCCAGCAGCATGCCGGCAAGGCCGGTAAACACCACCAGCGTCATCACACCCGGCTTCATCAGGGTAATGTAATCACCTACCGTAGACGAGCCTACAGCAGAAGGAATAAAAACAGAATCACTGGGTTGGGCGACAGTCATGGCAGGGTACAAATCGGTTGGGTGAAAAATGGGCTTTAATCCAGCCAGCAAGCGCAGGATCGGCAACACGCACCGCCATCACTTGCTCTAATTCTTCTATAGTGCCAAATTCTTCAAAATCAAAGACATATTTAGGCACTGTCCCTTTATAGCGCAGCTGGCTCAGGAAGGAACGATAAGTATCTAATTTAAATGGGTAATCCTGTGTCTGCACCAGGAACACTTTATTTGAGGTAAAGGCCGGGGTGTCGATACGCCAGCCGCTGATTGGGTAGGATGGCTCAATGATAGCCGTGCCCTCTTTAAGCGCGCCGTAACTGGCATCATAACGCTCCATGGATGCCTTCAGGCTTTCATGCTGCCAGTTAGCACCCGGCGCCAGCATCTGCTTATACAGCAGTCCGAGGCTGGCAACAAACGCAGCTACAAATAACAGCGCTTCCAGCATCCGCTTTTTTTCCGGCAGCAATATAAGCACGCGGTGGTAAAGCGCTGCTATCGCTGCAAGCGCCAATAGCAGGAGCCCTGGTATCACCATGCGATTGCCAAAGAGTTCAAAGCGCGAATGCATGCGCAGCGCAAACAGCAGCCCCAGATAAATAATGCCCGCAATCACCATCGGAATAATGCTGGCCGGAAGTTCGCCATACTGCTGCGCCCGGCGCGGCTGAGCATAGGCAAGCAGTAACAAAAGCGGCGGCAATAACAGCAACAGGCTTGTTACAAGGCTTTGCGAACCAAAGGCGGAAACCAATACCCATAGCGATTCCGTTGCAGGCGCACGGCCAAAGCCGGTCAGGTGCCCTGTAATCTCGCGGTTGATGGCAAGATAACCGACAAAGAAAACCGCTGCCACTGCGGTGGCCATCATGGCAATCACAATGCGGCTGCTGGGCATGCGGCTGGCATACCAGATAATGATCACGCCATACGCCACCAAATAGAACCCACCGATATAACGCGACGCAATACTGATAATAAGCGCAAATGCATACAGCGCTACCCAGCGTTTCCTGCCCGTTTCCAGGAAGCGGTCAAGCGCAAGGAGCGCCGCCAAAAGCGCGCATACAAACAAATTTTCCGACCAGCTGTAACTAGCTACCTCCAGCCATGCACTGCTGAGAAAAAGCGCCGCGACCAAAAGCAGCGGCAAGCGCGTCAGCGACGCAGCAATACGGATGGTTACCACCAGCAGAAACGCGTTCAGAATTTTAGATACAATGACCGTGTCCAGCGGCAGGAACACTTTGAGCATGGAGATGGCATACGGATAGCCAAGCGGAAATATCGCCCAGTAAGTTTCGCCCCAGCTTGGGCGGATGGAAAGACCGTTGCCTGCCATCATGTTGTCAGCAAGCGCTATGTAATTCCATGCATCCACATTCAGCCAGCCGAAATAGGCTGCAAGCCCTGCAGCCAGCGCTGCAGCGGCTATAATCAAGCTGTAATCACGAACGGAACTAAGGCGGTGCATAGGGTCCTTAAAACACTTACGCCCCCGAAATGAATGCGGAGGCGTAAGCTGTTGTAAATAATGCTGGCAGGTTATTTGATAACCGGCTGCGTTTCGAAGGTATGGAACGGCGGCGGTGAAGGCAGCGTCCATTCCAGGGTGGTAGCGCCCTCGCCCCACTGGTTGTTCGGGCAAGGCTTGCCGCTGCGCAGTGTACGCCATACGACCAGCAGGAAGAATACCGCCGATGCAGCACCAATATACGAGCCAATCGAGGAAATATAATTCCAGTGCTCATACACATCCGGATAATCAGGAATACGGCGCGGCATACCAGCAAGGCCGAGGAAATGCTGCGGGAAGAAGGTCATGTTCGTACCGATGAAGAACGTCCAGAAATGCATCTTGCCCATCCATTCAGGATACTGGCGGCCACTCATTTTGCCGACCCAGTAGTAGAAAGCGGCAAAGATGGCAAATACAGCGCCAAGGCTCATTACATAATGGAAGTGCGCCACTACATAATAGGTATCCTGCATTGGAATATCAACCGCTGCGTTAGCCAGCACAACGCCGGTCACGCCGCCCACCACGAACAGGAAAATAAAGCCGATGGCAAACAGCATCGGGGTTTCAAAGGTAAGCGAACCACCCCACATGGTACCCATCCAGGAGAAGATTTTGATACCGGTAGGAACCGCGATCACCATGGTAGCCACCATGTAATACGCCATGGTGTCAGCCGCCAGGCCAACGGTGAACATGTGATGCGCCCACACGATAAAGCCGAGGAAGCCGATCGCCGACATAGCGAACACCATGCCAAGGTAACCGAAGATAGGCTTGCGTGAGAAGGTCGCCACGATTTCGCTGATCACGCCAAAGCCAGGCAGAATAAGGATGTATACTTCCGGATGACCGAAGAACCAGAACAAATGCTGGAACAGAACCGGGTCACCGCCACCTGCAGGATCGAAGAAATGGGTGCCGAAGTTACGGTCGGTCAGCAGCATGGTAATTGCACCAGCCAGTACAGGAACCGCCAAGAGCAGCAGGAATGCGGTCACCAAAATCGCCCATGGGAAAAGCGGCATTTTAAACAGCGTCATGCCAGGGGCGCGCATGTTGAAAATGGTCACGATAAAATTGATTGCGCCCAGAATCGAAGAAATACCTGCCAGATGCAGCGCGAAAATACCAAGATCCACCGACATGCCAGGATGCGAGGTGATGCCCGATAGCGGTGGATAGACCGTCCAGCCAGCGCCTACACCTTCATCAATCACCGAAGACAGTAAAAGCAGCAGGAATGCAGGCGGCAGCAGCCAGAAGGAAATATTGTTCATGCGCGGGAATGCCATGTCGGGAGCGCCGATCATCAGCGGCACGCAGAAATTGCCAAAGCCGCCAATCAACGCAGGCATTACCAGGAAGAACACCATGATGATCGCATGCGCGGTCAGCACCACGTTATATAGCTGGTAGTTATCACCAAACAGCGTTCCAGCCGGCTGGGCGAGCTGAATGCGCAGCAGCACGGAAAACGCCGTGCCGATCAGGCCGGCAATCACAGCAAATATCAGATACATGACACCAATGTCTTTATGGTTGGTCGAATATAACCAACGCTTAAACCCTTTAGGAGTTCCATGGTCATGCGCATCATGATGATGGTGTGCTGCGTTCATAATGTAGTCCTTTTTATTCAACTGTATGTTTATCGAATTTATTCAGCGGCTGGCTTTTCAGCGGCCTTTTCTTTTTCTTCAGATTTTTCTTTTTTGTCAGCCTGCGCTTCTGCTTTGGCATCGTCGTTTGGCTGTACGTCTTCTTTCTTAGCTGCTGGCGGCGTGCCTTCTTTCGAATCGGCAGGTTCTTCAGCAGATACCGGCTTTACCAGCGGCGTTTCTTTTTCTGCCTCTTCCTTAGCGGCAGCTTTAACAGCAGCAGTTGGGTCAATACCCGCTTCCTGCTGTTTCTTTTTCACCCAGTTCTTGAATTCTTCCTTGCTGACAACATCAACTACGATCGGCATGAAGCCATGGCCTACACCGCACAGCTCCGAGCACTGGCCATAGAAGCGGCCAATTTTGGTGGCTTCAAACCAGCTTTCATTCAGACGGCCAGGAATGGCGTCACGTTTTACGCCAAAGGCAGGAATAGCCCAGGCGTGAATCACGTCAGCGCCAGTAAGCAGCACGCGCACCTTGGTGTTGACCGGAACCACCACATGGTTGTCCACTGCCAGCAGACGGTGATCGCCTGGTTTCAGGTCAGCGTCTTTTTTCATGTAGCTGTCAAAACCGAAACCGCCCTGGTCAGGATATTCATAATGCCAGTACCACTGGTAACCAACGACTTTGAGTGTCAGTTCCGGGTCTACTACTTTTTGCATGAAATAATGGATACGCAGGGACGGAATTGCGATCACCACTAATATAATAATCGGAATCACCGTCCAGATCACTTCCAGGCGGGTGTTATGGGTGGTCTTGCTTGGCACCGGATTGGCCTTGCGGCGGAAGCGCACGCATATATAGATGAGACCGATCAGCACCAGAACGGTAATAGCGGTGATAACCCACAGCAGGAAATTATGCACATTGTATAGCTTTTCCATCACCGGCGTTGCGGGTGCCTGGAAATTGAGCTGCCACGGCTTTGCCATGCCTTCATACAGGGTTTCTGCGGAAGCGCCGAATGCGACACAGATAAGTGCGAGCACAGCAACGGGGAACAACAACTTTTTCATTCGTAACCTTTTTGTGACATAATAATTAGGTGCAAGTCCAAGGGCTTTGTAATCTTTCCTTGCCGCATGCGCAATATTTTTTGTATGCTGCAATGCAGTTTCTATATGATTGATTATTTGCAATAAAATACCTGACCCCCAATATCACCTATTAACGATCAACTATTAACAATATGACCGGCACCCCATCCCCTGACGAATTATTTTACCTGCGAACCGGCATGGATAAGCAGAAAGTGGCGCGCATGACGGCTACTGCGCTTGAGGGCATGGATGACGGGGAATTATTCCTGGAATATTCGCAGCTGGAAAGCCTCGCCTTTGACGATGGCAAACTGCGCAATGCCAGCTTCAACACCTCGCAGGGCTTTGGTCTGCGCTCTGTACTGGGCGAAGCATCTGCTTACGCGCATGCATCAGAACTCAGCGAAAGCGCCATACAGCGCGCTATTACCACCGCGCGCGCCGTCCATCACGGCCAGTCAGGCAGCGTGGCGCTGATCAAACCGCCTTTTGGCACCAATACCCATCTCTATGATGACCTGAACCCGCTCAAAGAAGTGGCGTTTGAACATAAAGTCGCCCTGCTTCAGGAAATAGACGCCTATGTGCGCGCGGCTAACCCTTATGTAAAACAGGTATCCGCCTCGCTTTCCGGCCATTGGCAGGCTGTGCAGATCATCAAGGCCGATGGTCAGATCGCTGAAGACATCCGCCCACTGGTGCGCCTTAACGTCAATGTGCTGGTCGAAAAAGACGGACGCATGGAAACCGGCTCAGCGGGCGCTGGCGGCCGCACGGGCTACCGCTTCTATATGACTGAAGGCGAATGGAAACGCCTTGCCGACGAGGCGCTGCGCCAGGCGCTGGTCAATCTTGAGGCGGTTGCTGCTCCGGCAGGCGAAATGCCTGTAGTACTCGGCTCTGGCTGGTGCGGCGTGCTGCTGCATGAGGCCGTGGGCCATGGGCTTGAGGGTGATTTCAACCGCAAGGGCACATCGGCATTTGCCGGGCTTATTGGCAAGCAGGTGGCAGCCAAGGGTATAACCGTGGTGGATGACGGCACATTGCCTAACCTGCGCGGATCGATTTCCATTGATGATGAAGGCACCCCGTCAGGCCGCACCACCCTGATTGAAGACGGCATACTGACCGGATACCTGCAAGACCGCCTGAATGCGCGCCTTATGGGCGTAAAAGCCACTGGCAATGGCCGCCGTGAAAGCTTTGCCTGCCAGCCTATGCCCCGCATGACCAATACCTTCATGCTATCGGGCGACAGTAAGCCTGAAGACATGATTGCCTCTGTAAAGCGTGGTATTTACGCGGTGCACCTTGGCGGTGGCCAGGTGGACATTACCTCCGGCAAGTTCGTTTTCTCGGCTTCTGAGGCCTATTTAATCGAAGATGGCAAGGTAACCCGCCCGCTTAAAGGCGCCACCCTGATCGGCAATGGCCCGGATTCCCTGACCAAGGTGCGCGGTATTGGCAATGACAGCCGCCTGGACGACGGAATTGGCACCTGCGGCAAGGCAGGCCAAAGCGTTCCGGTCGGTGTGGGCCAGCCCACATTGCTCATGGATGGCCTCACCGTAGGCGGTACAGCCGTATAATTTCGATAAAAACGGCAGTTTTCTTAGGTTTTTCCTGTAAATTCCTCATATTTTTTAGCTAAAATTTTAGCCATTATTCGCGTTTGACGCCCATTAATGACAGTGGGGTGTAAGATATATTACAGTTGCGTTACAGGACGATTACAGGTCGATGAAATAACGGGTGAGCCTACGGTTAACGTTTGAAGCCCTCCCCCCTTTTAGATAGGATAAAACTATAAGCAAACGTAAACACCAAACTAAGAGTGACGATCATGGCTTTAACGATAGATAACTCAGCTACAAGCTTCGCTTCCTTCAGTGGCATGGGCTCCCTCGTAAATGACTCCATTGCTCCTAAAGCAAATGCAGCGCTCAGCGGCCTGAACGACGCCATTAAAGTAACTCAGCAGTTCCAGCAGAATCCTAAGTTCGCAGTAGAAAACGCTACCCCGCAGGGTAAGGTGGAACTGGCTTCCGAAGCCCGCACCGAAGCTGCAATGGCTGCTGGCACCGTAAGGCAGTAAGCGTTAACGGCGCCTAAGCCTTTCGAGGTTCAATCTTTTCTATCTCATCCCCTCGGTTTTTATTCATAAAACCTTAAATAATTTACCGTAAATTCCTCCATTGTAGGCGGTTTCTTATTTCCGTTTAACACGCTATGATATAGAATTATCGTAGTTTTTGTTATTTTTGACCGATGTATAAGTGCGTTAATGGCTGCTAAGTGGATTTCTAAAGCCTTATTTGGCAAAGAAAGTTCGTCAGGAGAAGGTGAAAACCGCTCTGAAGGCACAACAGCAGCTATTGCCCCACCCTCTGCGCATGACGAATCCCTGGCGCCTGCCGCCGCAGATGCGCCCCCCGCCCGCGATCCGGACCTTGATAGAACGGTAGTATTGCTGCTGTACGGTAAAAATTCCTTTGGCGACCAGATTTATTCCTATTTGAAAATCACTATTGCCGGCATTGAGGA
>JAGVKI010000021.1 GCA_020050695.1 Alphaproteobacteria bacterium
ATGCCCAGCGCCACATTTTAAGCGACAGGGCAAAGTTCTGCTGGATCAGCAGGTCTACATTCTTTTCCACCGTGGAAGAGATAGCGCCGAGATGATAAATCATATCAATCTGTTGGCGGTTGACCTCCAGCCATTCGAACACATGCTCGGGAGATACGATCTCAAACACGGAATGCTTGGCGAGGTTACGCCATTTTTCATTACTGCCAAAGGTATCGCACACCACTACGTGATGCGTTTTGCGCACAAGTAATTCGGCCACTAAGTTTGACCCAATGAACCCTGCACCACCAGTCACTAATATCGTTTTCATATAATAAAGAGATAGTTACAAAAAAAACTTGGAACCCACTATAGCTTCATCATACAGTGTCAGCCTTTAAAAAAGCGTAAAGGAAACCTCCTGCGCTGTAAAAAAAGGATCAATAACATGCAGAAAGATAATAAATTTTTTGAAGATATTGCTAAGCTGGCAAGCGGCGCAGCTGGCGGTTTTGTTGAGATTAAGCGCGAAATCGAGGATATGGTCGGCTACCAACTCGAAAAATTGTTGCATCGCATGAACTTGGTCACCCGGGAAGAATTTGACACTGTGTCGGGCATGCTTTCTAAGCTACGGGAAGAACAGGAAAATATGAAGAAAAAACTGGCCGATCTGGAGCAAAAAGCACCCAAATGAGGGGCTAGCCGATCAGGGGGGTGCTGTCAACCCCGAATTTTGCCAAATATCCATATGTAATATATGAATAAAATAAATCTTATTAAAGGTTTTTTAAAGTAATAGCTTTTTGAAAACATCCATGCAAGGATCACCTCAGAAACGAGACAAGAAAATCTCTCGCAACAGAGAATAACCAACGCTTTCGGAGGAAGTACACAATGACCTCGATGATGATCAAAACCGATGAATCCTACAATCCACTCGACCTCGCCGAGTTGGTGATTATGGATCGCGACTGGGTATTTGATCGCCCGGCCGACGGTGAACTGATTGCTGAAGTAACCGGCATATGGTGCAACTACCGTATTTGGTTCACCTGGCAGGAAGATTGCGGTGGCCTCACCTTGTCATGCGCACTGGAAAGCAAATTCGCAAAACCATTACTGCCGAAAATCCATTCGCTGCTGGCACTGGTCAATGAAAAGCTGTGGCTTGGTCATTTCGACGTATGTTCACAGGATGGTTCGGTTACCTTCCGCCATTCGCTGCTGCTGCGTGAAGGCGCTGGCACCACGGCTGAACATCTGCACGAACTCCTCGATCATGCGATCAGCGAGTCTGAACGTTTCTATCCTGCGTTCCAGTCGGTCGTATGGGGCGGTAAGTCGCCAGCAGAAGCAATCGAGATTGCGCTGTTCGAAACCATCGCGGAAGCTTAATCCCGAAAATGACCCATGTACTTCTGGTTGGTTGCGGCAAGATGGGCAGCGCCCTGCTTGCAAACTGGCATAAGGCGTATGCCGGGCGTATGCAGTTTTCCGTTATCAGTCGTACAGCGCCCAGGTCGCGCCTGGATAAGGTTACCTATTACACCAACCTGGCAGACATACCCGCTTCCATTACACCCGATGTCATAGTGCTTGCTGTAAAACCGCAGCAGCTTGATGCCGTACTTCCCGAATATGCCAAACGTTTTTCTAAACCTGCCATCCTTTTCCTTTCGGTGGCTGCAGGCAAGACAGTGGAGTATTTCAAGTCACAGCTTGGTGCCAAATCCCATACCATCCGTGCGATGCCAAACACCCCTGCCACCATTGGCCGTGGCATGACGGTATTATTTGCACCATCGGATGTTCCATCCGTTATGCATAAAACAGCGACAGAACTCATGAGCAGCTGCGGTGATGTCGCCAGCATTGATGATGAATCGCTGATGGATGCCGCCGCCGCTATTTCAGGCAGCGGCCCAGCCTATGTATTTTATTTCCTCGATTGCCTGACTCAGGCGGGCGTTCGTGCAGGCCTCGATCAAGCGCTTGCACATAAACTTGCCCTGCGCACCGTTTCGGGAGCCGCCGCGCTGGCATCAAACAGCGAAGAAAGTTTTGAGCAGCTACGCCAGAACGTCACCAGCCCCGGCGGCATGACGGAGGCGGCCTTGCAGATTTTAATGGCAGATAAGGGACTTGAGCCTCTTATCGATGAAGCGGTTCAGGCAGCGAAACTGCGCGCAAAGCAGCTATAGCAGGCCACCACACCACCTTGTTTGGGCAATATTTACCGGTATAACAATATTTTAAGAATTTTGGGCTATGCTGGTTATAGTAATAAGCTTGAGAGAATTCCCCAAATGAACGCTATAACTACATTTCTTAAAGACGAAAATGGTGCGACCACCACGGAGTATGGACTGATTGCAGTTCTTGTATCGCTTGCAGCGATCGTCTCGCTGGATGGTGTTGGCTATGAGCTGGATACTGTATTTAATTATATATATTACAAACTTCGCGGCGAGACCTGCTGCTAACGGACAGCTTTTTGGTTCGTTATTTATACATAAAATCAATTTTATAGTTCATTATCAGCATATTAATATTTTTTGTGCATCGCAACAAAAAGCCTTGACGGGCAACTGCGACAGTGGCATTATGCTCTCCAGTTCGAGGATCGGGCCCAGGAAAAATCACGTCCCGCCTGATTCTTTGAAAGAAACATATGTATTAGCGGCCTGAATGTTTAGGCCATATATTTAGGAGAGTATTATGAACTACACGAACCCGTTTGCTGATCTGTTCAAGAACAGCTTTGATTTCAACCAGGTTTTCTCGACCCAGCGTCGCAACCTGGAAGCCCTTTCTGCTGCTAACCAGGCAGTAGTTGAAGGCGCTCAGGCAATTTCCCGCCGTCAGGCTGAAGTTCTGCGTGCTAACGTAGAAAACGTTCTGAAGGTTTCCAAGGAAATGATGACCAGCGCTGGCACCCCAGAAGTAAGCGTTACCCGTCAGGCTGACCTGGCTCGCGCCCTGTTCGAAAACACCCTTTCGAACCTGCGTGAAGTAACCGAAACCGTTACCAAGTCTGGCTTTGAAGCTTTCGACGTGCTCAACAAGCGCGTTGCTGAAAGCCTGGAAGAAATCAGC
>JAGVKI010000284.1 GCA_020050695.1 Alphaproteobacteria bacterium
GCCACCGCGCATCATACCCTTTTTGCCCATTTTGCGGAATTTCTTCATCATATCCTGCATTTGCTGCTGTTGCTTGAGCACTTTATTGACATCCTGCACCTGAACGCCCGCACCTTTGGCGATACGAATACGGCGCGAGCCGTTGATAAGCTTAGGAAATTGGCGCTCCTTGGCGGTCATGGACAGAATAATGGCTTCCTGCTTGCCGATGATACCTTCATCAATATTGGCGCCTTCGAGCTTTTCTTTTAACTGGCCCATACCGGGGAGCATATTCATCATGCTGCCGATACCGCCCATTTTTTTCATTTTACGCATCTGGTCGAGCAGATCATTGAAGTCGAACTGGCCTTCCATCATACGCGAAGCCATCTTTTCGGCTTCGTCGGCACTGACCATTTCGGCGGCGCGTTCTACCAGCGATACAATATCGCCCATATCCAGGATACGTGAGGCGATACGTGATGGATGGAATTCTTCGAATTCGTCGATTTTTTCACCCATGCCGATGAACTTAATTGGCTGGCCGGTTACTGCGCGCATGGAAAGAGCGGCACCGCCACGGCCATCGCCATCCACACGGGTGAGGATAATACCGGTTACGCCAATTTGCTCATGAAAGGTTTTGGCGATATTCACTGCGTCCTGCCCGGTCAGCGAATCGGCTACCAGCAAGGTTTCCAGGGGATTGGAAAGTTCTTTTACGGTTTTAAGTTCCTGCATCAGTTCTTCATCGATATGCAGGCGGCCTGCGGTATCGAGCAAGAGAACATCATAGCCTTCAAGGCGTGCAGCCTTAAGCGCGCGCTGCGTAATTTCTATTGGTTTTTCGCCAGCGATAATCGGCAGGCTGGCTACTTCAGCGCGTTTGGCAACCTGTTCAAGCTGCTGCTGTGCTGCCGGGCGGTACACGTCCAGCGATGCGACCAGCACCTTCTTATTCTGTTTGGTGCGCAGGCGCAGCGCCAGTTTGGCGGTTGACGTGGTTTTACCCGAACCCTGAAGCCCCACCATCATCATAACTACCGGCGGGTTTGCCGCCAGATTGATAGCCTGGTGTTCGCTACCCAGTAACTCTGCCAAATGGTCATTGACCAGCTTTACCACCATCTGGCCAGGGCTAATGCTCTGGATTACTTCGGTTCCAAGTGCTTTGACCTTCAGGGAGGCAATGAAATCCTTGACCACGGGCAGGGCAACGTCCGCTTCCAGCAGGGCGATACGTACCTCGCGCATCGCGGCATCAATATCGGCCTCGCTGAGTACACCGCGCTTTTTGAGACGGGTAAAAATATCACCTAATTTATTGGAAAGATTGGAGAACATGTATTTTTTACTGCTTTCGGGGTCACAAAAGTTTCATATTAAGCAAGTTGGCAAACCTAGCGAAAACGCACATCATATTCAATAATTAATACGTTAACCTTTGTGGGTTATACTTAATAAAAAATAAACAGGACTAATACGGAGATACCCATATGGCATTACCTGACCTTATTCCCGGCACTCCTGCTAATATGAGTAATGATCCAAACGAACAAATTGGTAATACAACCGCTGCCATCAGCGAAATATTTGAAGATGACTTCAAGGCGCTGCTGGCTCTGCTTGCAGAACGCAATATGAAGCCGGGTAAATTCCTGGGGGCGGGCAGTGTAGGTGTTGCCTATGAACTTGAAACACTTGATGGCAAAAAGCTGGATTCAGCCGTTATTCGCTTTGATCCTGAAGGAGCCGTCGGCAGGGTGGATACTGCCGCAACCATCGAACAGATTGCTACCGTTACCAGCGAAAATTTTTCAGCTACCATTGTGCCCAAAGCCCAAAAATGGGAATTAGATAAGGATGAACTCAAGCAATCACTCGCAATATTGAACGCCGAAGGTGCATTCCCAAAGCTTACGGATATGAAGCCAGACCAGTTCATGAAAGTGCCGGGCATTGATGTGCCGGTCATGACCGATCTCACCTCAATGCGCCAGGAAGGGCGCTCAGACTGGGGCGGCAGCATTGAAGAACTATGCGATCGTCGGGAAGTGCAGATTGATGCCAAAGAAGTGATGGCGGCCAAAGCATCTCCGGATGTAGTCGAAAAAATAAGAGGCCAGAAAGAGCAGGTGGGTAAAGCAGTGCGCGCTGAGCTGGCTGAAAAAGGTATCAATATCGAAGCGGTTCCTAGCAAACAAACGGTTCAAAACCTAGAGCCCGGTGTTGAGCAGGTACGTGGTACGATAAGAGGATAATATTACTATGGCTACGGCAGCTTTTCACAAAAAGAAGCAGAACTTAAACAACAAGGTTATTTACCTGTCGCAGGGGCATTTCAATGGCCGTGCTACCTGGCACTATCTGCTGGTGGATAAAATGAAGCTTCCTATTTTGCTGAAAGAATCCAAGAGCGAGCAGATAGACCTGACCAAATATGGCAATATCGTGTTTTCAGGGTTTGGTGAAAACCCGCCTGAGGAAGTACGTATCTGCGTTAAAAACAAGTACGGGACAGCTTAAGGCAGCTTCAGTCTTTCGACCACCTGGCCATTTTGGAAATGCTCCTGGATAATGGTATCCACATCTTCCTTGTTTGAGCATTTATACCACACACCTTCAGGGTATACGACGATGCACGGCCCCAGTTCGCAGCGGTCAAGGCAGCCCGCATTATTGACGCGTGTTTTGCGCACACCCAGTTCTTTGACGCGTGATTTCATATAATCACGTAGTTCTGCCGCTCCCTTATCAGCGCAGCAGCCACGTGCATGACCAGCCTCGCGCTGGTTCGTGCAGCAGAATACGTGGAACTGGAAATAAGGTTTCTTCTTATCCATCGACGCCAGAACTATAAATTATAGAGATACGTATAAAGCGCTTCACGCACGAAGTTCAGAAGCAGGATAAGAATAATAGGGGAAATGTCTACGCCGCCGAGGTCCGGCAGTTTTTTGCGGATAGGCTTTAATGCCGGTTCAATCAGGCGGTTGAGTACATCCATTATTTTCCACACGATAGGCTGTGAGGCATTGAGGATCTTAAACGATACCAGCGTGGTCATCACAATCCATATGATGATGCAAAGGGAATAGAGATACAGAACTTCGCCGATAAGATTAATGAATGGATTTAACATGCTGCCCCCGTATTGGTGTTTTTCTCAATAACTCACATCTATTGCAATCTATAAAGCAAATTGTGTTTTGTGTCCTTATTCAAACAAGCGATGCGGAATTTCCGGCAGCACAATATCATTGGCGCTACGCGAACGATTACGCAGGTTCCAGCCAATTCCTACGACTTCATTATACTCCTCAGCCAGCGATGGCTTAATGATGGTGCGTAGTTTTTTCAGGCGATACCACGGAAGGCTGGGGAAAAAGTGATGTTCAATATGATAATTAAAATTCAGCGTTATCAATTCGGATAAGCCAAAAGGATAATAGCAGCTGCGCGTGGTGACATGCTGCTCCCATGGATGCAGCTTGTTGCGGCTTTCACTGGTGCGGAAGGTA
>JAGVKI010000042.1 GCA_020050695.1 Alphaproteobacteria bacterium
GCCAAAGATTTTTTTGGCAAGCATTCCAAGCATAGATACTGTCCTTAATTTGCACACAGGCCTTAAATTGCACACAGGCTCCCGAGAGATAGGGCTTTCTCTATGGTAAGTCAATGGCAGCACTTGCAAATAAGTGAATTATATGCCATAAGGCGACAATTGCCTGAATGTGCGCCTCAACCCCCTTCTAAAAAAGGATAAATCTCATGAGATTAGCTCGCCGCCCCTTGCTGCTTGCCGCTACTGCACTTGCAACATCTTCTTTATTTGCATACGCCTTTGCCCAGACCCCGGCAGACAGCGCTACGGCAGCAGCTGCATCGCCTTCGGCAGCGCCTTCGCCGGCAGCGATCAAAACCACTGAATCCGCAGCTTCTAAAGATTACGCCATCATCAAGATCGGCAGCGAGACCATTAAAAATTCAGAAGTGCTCGATATATGGAAAGGCCTGTTTCCAGGCGGTGCAGCACCGGATTTCAACCATTTTGATGAAACCATCCGCCAGAATGTGCTGCGCGGCCTGGTGTCTGAGCGCCTGATTTACCAGGAAGCCATCAAAGCCGGTTATGACAAGAACGAAGAAGTCAAAAAACGCCTCGCTATCCTTCAGAAACAGGTGGTTATGCAGGCATTTATGGACGAAAAAGCCCAGAAGCTGGTTACCGAAGACCAGCTGAAAGCCGCTTATAACGAAAAAGTGGCTGCCGCTAAAGGCCAGGAAGAAGTACGTGCCCGCCATATTCTCGTAGGCAGCGAAGAAGATGCGCAGGCCATTGCAGAGCAGCTGAAAAAAGGTGCTGACTTTGTGAAGCTGGCTAAAGACAAATCCACCGACAAGGGGTCAGGCGCGAATGGCGGCGAACTCGGCTGGTTCACCAAAGATAAAATGGTGCCTGAATTTGCAGACGCTGCTTACAAGCTGAAAAAAGGCGAAACCTCCGGCCCGGTAAAATCAGCATTTGGCTATCACATCATCAAGGTTGAAGACCGCCGCCCTCTGCAGGTGGCCAGCTATGACGATATGAAGGAATCACTGAAGGCAGAAGTGTCCAACAAGATGATCCAGAAATACTTAGAGACCATGCTCAAAACCGCCAACATCAAATACTATTCTGCTGATGGCCGCGAAAAGCCGTTCTCCACGTCCCTGACGCCGCCGACAGCAGCTGCAGGTGGTGATGCAGGTACGGTAAACTAAGAATCAAATGATCTTAAAACCACCTGCTCATATAACCCATGGGCAGGTGGTTTTTTTATGGAAGCGATATACGAAATGACGGCAATTTCACCTTTTGCACCCGGCAGCTATCCCGCCTTAAAGCCTATTGCAGGCGTTACGCTCGCCACCACCGCGTGCGGCATACGTTATAAAGACCGCACCGATTTGCTGGTGGTAGAACTGGTAGAGGGCACGAGCGTTGCTGGCGTATTTACGCGCTCGCTTACCGCATCGGCCCCCGTGCTGGCAGGCCGCGCCGCGCTTAAAAGCGGCAAAGCGCGCGTGCTGGTGGTCAATTCGGGTAACTCCAATGCCTTTACCGGAAAATCCGGCGTACATGCCGTAGAGCAGGTACGCGCCGCTACCTGCGAACTGTTCGGCTGCGCGCCGGATCATTTCTACATGGCATCTACCGGCGTGATTGGCGAGAAGCTTCCTTATGAAAAAATCACTGCCGCCCTGCCCACGTTAAAGCCTGCGCTTTCGGCTGCCGCGTGGGATGATGCCGCGCGCGCCATCATGACCACCGACACCTATCCGAAAATGTCCACGCGCACCGTGACCCTTGCAGGCAAGGACGTAACCTTAAACGGCATTGCCAAGGGCTCAGGCATGATTGCGCCCGATATGGCGACCATGCTGGCGTTTGTATTTACCGATGCCGCCATAGCACCAGCGGCCCTGCAAAAGCTGCTGTCTGAAGCCAATGAAAAAACCTTTAATTGCGTGACGGTGGACGGCGATACCTCGACCAGCGACACGCTGCTGCTATTTGCCACCGGCAAGGCAGACAATCCTATGATCAGTGACCCACTCGACCCGCAGCTGGCCGCGTTTAAAAAAGCGCTGCTGGATGTGCTGCACGAACTGGCGCAGCATGTGGTCAAAGACGGCGAAGGCGCAGAGAAACTGGTCACCATCAAGGTAACTGGCGCAGCGACGGACGCTGCCGCAAAACGCATTGCCATGAGCATTGCCAACTCGCCTCTGGTAAAAACTGCACTGGCCGCAAGTGACGCCAACTGGGGCCGCATTGTCATGGCCGTGGGTAAAGCAGGTGAAGAAGCCGACCGCGACAAGCTGATGATCAAAATCGGCGGCGTAGTGGTTGCAAAAGATGGTGAGGCAGATCCCAGTTACAGCGAATCGCAGATCGATGCGCATATGAAAGGCCGCGAGATTCTAATTGAGACCGATGTAGGCATCGCCAGCGGCGTCGCCACGGTGTGGACATGCGACCTGACGCATCGCTATATCGACATCAACGGCAGCTACCGTACATGAGTGGGGCGCACATGAGTACCCGCGCCACCTTACTGGTCGTTGCCGCAGCTTTAGTAAACGATAAAAATGAAGTGCTGGTCGCCCAGCGTCCGGAGGGCAAACGCCTTGCAGGCAGGTGGGAATTTCCCGGCGGCAAGGTCGAAGCCGATGAATCACCCGAAGAAGCCTTGGTGCGTGAAATACGCGAAGAACTAGGCATTGAATTGCAGCCAGAGGGCATCGAACCATTCTGGTTTTTATCGCATGACTATAAAAAGGATTATGGTTTTCACCTGCTGATGCCGGTGTATCTGTGCCGCAAATGGGCAGGAACCCCCTCCGCCGTTGAGCATGCCGCCATTACCTGGAAGCACCCGTCCCGCATGCATGAACTCGATATGATCGAGGCCGATGCGGAACTTATTGCACGCCTGGCGGCGCATCTGTAAAAGATAACATTTTGTTTTTTAATGTTATTTTTTGCGTACGTCACATAATCTTCTCTTTCTAAGTACGCCGCTGCCGCCTATAATAATAAACAACTATTATTATTCAGATATATGGCTACCGAAACACCAACACCAAAAACAATGGCGTCCAACACAATGGCGCCCAGCGTAGATAGCTATTACGATAGCATCCATCGCGCTACATGGACGCGCCGTACTGCTGGCTTCATTGGAGGCACGGCGCTTGGCGGAGCCATAGGCGCGCCTATTGGTGCAGCCGCAGCCTTTATTCCTTATGCATTTGGCGCGGCCGGTATTGCCGGAGCCGCTGTCGTGGCTGCCCCTGCTATGGGCGCAGTTATTACAAGCGCTGCTATGTTTGCAGGTGTTGCAGGCCTTATGGGATTTGCTGCCGTGGGAACCGTTGGTGCCGATGCGGGCGCCATGGCTGCAGGCCTTGCCGAAAAAGAAAAGCTTGAAGGCAAGACCAGCACAGAGGCGCAGTCTCCCGCTAAACCGGAAAAGTTATTTAGCTGGAAAGTCGCCGCATTCACTATACCGATTTTTGCAGCGTTCGGCGCTGTACTGGCACTCAACCCCATTACTGCACCTGCGGTAGTTGCCGCTTTCGGCTTTGCAGGCGGAACCACTGCCGCCATTGCTGCGTCAGCCTCTGTACTTGGCGCGTTTGGCGCGGTTGTTGGGTTTAAAATGTCTTATCTTACCAATAAGGTCAGTAACTTCTTCTGCGATCTGATTACGGAAAAATGCTTTGAGAAAAAGCCGGGCTTGTCTGCGCAGCCAGACATTACACCTGTCCAGGAACAACACGTGCCAGAGCATGCTCCGGAAAATGAACCACGTAAATCCTATACCAAAGATGAGAAGCGTTTTTCAGTAGGCAAACTGGCAGCGCGTGAAGAACAGGCTACTCCAGACATGGCGTGGAGCCGCAACTAACTTAATACATCCCCCAGATTCACCTGACCACTGCCGCGCTTTGCGGGCTGCTGCTGGCTTGGGTGCGGTTTCCATCCCGTCAGAGTCACCAGTTCAAAACTCGCCGGAATGCGCCCATCTTCGGTGCCGTAATGGCGCACATAATGATCCACCGCCAGCATCATCAGTGAACAGCCGGTAAAATGCGCAGGCGCCTGCCTCAGCGAATTGGTCTCACCCATATGGCGTAGGTCATGCATCAGCTTTAGCGGATGGGTGTAGGTGACGTTGAGCATTTCGCTGTCCACCACCGGCAGTGCAAAGCCAGCACGCTGCAACAGCCCGCCCGCATCGCGCACATCCACAAAGGGGGATATGCGCGGACTTACGCCGCCTTTTGCCGCCATCTCCGCCTGCTCAAAGGAATCGCGCAGTTCCCTCAATGTCTGGCCACCTGGCATCATGGCAAGGAATAGTCCGTCTGGTTTCAGTATGCGCTGAATCTGCACCAGCGCGCCGGGCAAGTCATTGACCCAATGCAGCGAACCTAGGCTTAAAACAAGGTCAAAGCTGTTTTGCGCAAAAGGAATCAGTTCTTCATCCGCAGCCAGGCGAAGGCCTTTGGCACGGCTGATCTGCGCAGCCGACATATCC
>JAGVKI010000102.1 GCA_020050695.1 Alphaproteobacteria bacterium
ATTATTGGCAGCCTGTCACTCACTATTGCCTTTACGTCGCGCGCATCGCTCAAGCTGCATTCCAAAACCGTTGGCCTGCTGCATTCCATCGGCGCAGAAGACCAGTATATAGCGCGCCAGTTCCAGCTGGATGCCTGCTGGCTTACACTGCGCGGCACCATCCCTGGCTCACTGGCCGCAGGCCTTGCGTATTGGGCGACAGGTTTTTACATGGCTTCGCTTGAATCCTCCATGCTCCCGTCCTTTGCCATGAACAGCAATCACTTCCTGCTGCTGCTGGTTATGCCTGTAGCTTGCACCCTGGTTTCCTGGGGATCGGCACGGCTTTCCGTATTGCAACAACTTCACCATCGCCTGTGACGTGATTCCTGTGACCCGGCTGATACGCAGAACCCTTTTCTCCTTTGTTTTCTTCCTCACTATCTGGCTGGGCGGGCTGGTGTGGTTCATGTGGCAAATCCCCATGCACCCTTCCATGATATTCCCTGAAGCAGACGCTATTGTTGTACTCACCGGCGGCAGCGGCAGATTAGAACACGGGCTGGAACTGCTTGCCGATAAAAGGGGCAAAGTGCTTTTCGTAAGCGGCGTAGGCAAGAAAGCTACCCTTGCCGACCTGATGCATTACGCGCAGCCGCGTATCCGAAAGAATGTGGAGAACATGCCCGTCATCCTAGGGCATGACGCCGAAAACACCATTGGCAATGCCAAGGAAACAGCCGCATGGCTCAGAAAAGAGGGCCATAAGACCATTTACCTGGTCACCTCCAATTATCATATGCCGCGCAGCCTGGTTGAGATGCGCGAAGTAGCGCCTGACATGAACTTCATCCCTGCCTCCGTTTTCCCGGATGATTTTACCATCACCGGATGGTGGCAGGATAAGTCCAGCCGCAAGCTGATATTGCTGGAATACCATAAATTCCTTGCCAGCAAGCTGCGTCACTGGTTAGTTTCCCACTTTCGTAGTACAACATAAGACAGCATGTATTTCCTCCGGTCGTTAGTATTTAATATTTTGTTTTTCGGCTGGGGGCTGCTGTCGGCAGTGTTGTTCATGCCGTTCTTCCTTATATCTACCTCCGCTACGCAGATGATGGCACGCCCCTGGGCAGCCGTTGGCCTGTGGCTTGCAAAAATAGTCTGCGGCATACGCTATGAAGTGCGCGGCCAGCAATATATTGTTCCGCGCGGCAAAGACAATGCGGTGATCTACGCTTCCAAGCATCAGTCGGCGTGGGACACCATGATCTTTCACCAGCTGTCTTACTGCCCGGCCTATGTGCTCAAACGTGAATTGCTGTTTATGCCGCTTTGGGGCTGGTATCTATGGCGCATGAAGATGATCGCTATCGACCGCTCCGCCAAAACCAGCAGCATGAAGCATCTCATCAAGCAGGCAAAAAGCGTGCTGGCAGAACCGCGCAGCATCACCATTTTCCCCGAGGGCACCCGCACGCTGCCTGATGCGGATCCGGTTTATCACCCCGGCATTATCGCGCTTTACAGCCAGTTGAAAGTGCCTGTTGTGCCCGTTGCGCTTAACTCTGGCCTGTACTGGCCGCGCAATTCCTTTGTTAAAAAGCCCGGCAAAATCATTATTGAATTTCTGCCGCCTATAGCGCCCGGCCTGCCTAAGGATGAATTCATGGCAAAGCTTAAAGAAACCATTGAAACCGCCACCAGCAAACTGATCGCTGAAGGGCGCCAAACGCAGTAACAATTACCCATTAGCATAAATTCGTTTTTCCACTAGTATCACCCAACCCCTTATCATATCGGAACCTGATTGCCATGCGCCCCTCAAAACGAAAAGCAGACGAACTGCGCGAACTGAAACTTACGCCAAACATCAGCCGCAATGCCGAAGGTTCCTGCCTCATTGAATGCGGCAATACCAAGGTGCTTTGTACCGCTACCGTTGAAGCGGGCGTCCCCCCTTTCCTGCGCAACACCGGCAAGGGCTGGGTAACCGCTGAATACGGCATGCTGCCGCGTTCCACCAACAGCCGCATGCCGCGTGAAGCAGCAAAGGGCAAGCAGTCGGGCCGCACCCAGGAAATCCAGCGCCTCATTGGCCGCTCACTGCGCGCCGTCATGGATATGGAAGCACTTGGCGAACGCCAGATCATTATTGATTGCGACGTTATCGAAGCCGATGGTGGCACACGCACCGCCTCCATCACCGGCAGCTATGTCGCACTTAGCCTTGCCGTAGAATCGCTGGTCAAAAGCGGATTGATTAAAAAATCCCCGATCACAGCGCAGGTCGCTGCTATTTCCTGCGGCGTTTATAAAGGCAAGCCCGTGCTTGACCTCGATTATGATGAAGACAGCGCCGCCAGCATGGACGCCAACTTTGTCATGACCGACGATGGCCGCATTATCGAAATCCAGTGCACCGCAGAAGAAGCGCCTGTGGAAGAAGAAGACTTCAACGCCCTTTTCCAGCTGGCACGCAAAGGCATTAAAAAGCTGGCTGCTGAACAGAAGAAAGCAATTAAAGGATGACCTCGGCCATGGCAAAGCAACAGCCTCTTACAGGCAGCAAACTGGTTATTGCCAGCCATAACGCAGGCAAGGTAGCCGAAATCAACGAACTCCTGCTGCCGCTGAATATTCATGCCATTTCGGCAGGTGATGCTGGCGTGCCGGAACCAGAAGAAACCGGCACCACCTTTGAAGCCAACGCCATACTCAAATCAGAGCATTGCCTTGCTGTAACCGGCCTGCCCTCGCTGGCCGATGATTCCGGGCTGGTTGTCCCTGCCATCGGCGGTGCGCCGGGCATTTATTCCGCACGTTGGGCAGGCGCTGACAAAAACTTCGCCAGTGCGTTTGAACGTATACGCACCGAACTGGGCGATAAGCCTGCCAATGCTTATTTCGTCTGCGTATTGGCACTCAGCCTGCCAGACGGCACAACCAGCAGCTTTGAAGGGCGCGTACATGGCGTCCTGACCTTCCCGCCGCGCGGGAATAAGGGCTTTGGTTATGATCCCATTTTTATTCCAGATGGTTATGATGTAACCTTTGGCGAGCTTGATCCGAATATAAAAAACAGCATAAGTCACCGCGCACATGCCTTTGCAAAATTCTTGGATTACCTGAAATGAAATTTCTAGTATTTGCCGCTTCACACCGCCCTCAGTCCTATAATCGCCAGCTTGCGAAAATCGCAGCCGCGCATCTGAAGATGTGCGAGCATGAAGTTGACTACGCTCATTACGATGAGTTCGATATTCCCGTCTATAACGATGAAGACGCCGGTATCAAAGTGCCTGAAAGCGTAAGCCTCATTGGCAGGCGCTTTGAAAAAGCGGACGGCGTTATCATCAGTTCACCCGAATATAACTGGTCGTACCCCGGATCGCTTAAAAACATGATCGACTGGTTGTCACGCATTACGCCGCTGCCTACCAAAGACAAAACCGCACTGCTCATGAGCGCCAGCACCAGCGCGCGCGGCGGCATACTCGGCCTGAATCATTTAGAAACACCGCTTCGCGCGATCCAGATGCATGTGTTTCCC
>JAGVKI010000112.1 GCA_020050695.1 Alphaproteobacteria bacterium
ATCATTGGCCGCAATTCCCCGGTAGATGCCTATAAGCAGCTATGGGAAGAACAGCCAACCTATCCAAATGGCCAGAAGCTGTTTGGTTCTAAAGAAGAACTGATTACCCGTGTGGAAGAATGCTGCTGGCGCTGGCATGCCTCGCAGTTCAAGCGCGTGGCATCGGTGATTACGCCTTATCTAGGACAGAATGTAGACCCGCACACGGCGGTGCGCACCACGATTCTTAGCGACGGGTTTGTGACTGGCCGCGCCATGCTGAAGATGGAATATCTCAAAGACCAGCTGGGCGGTGAGCAAGCGTTTGAAGATAAGTTCGGCAAGCCTTTCAATAAGGCGATGATCGAAGTCAAAATTTCCAAGGACTTCCGCCGCGCGGTGATGAAATCATCGCTGGCTGATATGGAAAAGGCGGTTGCCGATCATTGTAATGCACCGGCCATGAAAATGGCGATGTAGGCAAATGCGTCCGGTTCCGGCTTATTCCACAGATCTTCTCTATAAATCGGACATGTATGCCGACGAGGATCTGCGCGCGCTTGGAAATGCGCTTGGGCTGGGCGACATTAAAGTCATCACCAAAACAACCTTAAAGCCGGAACGCTTACTGTATCATGCATGCCTGAACGGGGTGCAGACCTATGTGCGCCTGGATTCCCTGAATGAGCGTGAGCGTGCGGGCGAGATTGCCGACATCACCGATAGCATGTATGCAGCCCTTAAGGATGATTTCCTTGAAAAAGTAAAACAATCAGAGCCGGAATTAACGGAGAAAAGAAACCAGGCGATGGTGTTCTGCCGTCACATCCATGCCGTGGAACAGGATAAACCGTGGGACCCGGTGCGCTATGCCAATAGCTGGAATACCAATGATTACCCTATGCGCTGGCAGAAAAAAGCCATCGACAGCTACCGCACCATTCGCACGCGCATTGAAAATGGCCTTTATACCCCGCGTGATGGCGAAACTGCCGGCGACCTGACTACCCAGTGGAGCCTGATGAACATGCGCTACAAGCACCACCGCGATATTGCGCGTGAACCAATGGAAGACTATATCAGGAATCATATTCCGGCAGAAAAGCAACTGCATATGCACCCGGTGGAAAAACGCTCCATGGTGATGTTCCTTGGCGGTATGGGAAGTGGCAAAAGTGCCCTGACGCAGCATTACCTAAGCCAGTTACCCGAAGATTCACGCAGCGACATGGTGCTGCATAACGCGGACTATCTGAAATATGCCCTGTATCGCAGTGCCAAGCGTGATGGCGTGATTCCGCCACAGCATTGCTATGTAGGTTCGGAAATACAATCTGAATCGTCCAATGCATTGTACGAGGCAACCCGCAAACGCGGCTATCTCGCCCGCCAGAAATACCATGCGCCCAATGTGGTTCTAAACAGCATTGTGCTGGGTAATTTTGAAATACAAGAAGGGGTGTCCGGCGGCGGTGATGTCGTGGCGCACCATATTTTCATGCCAGTGGCAGAGGCAGTCGATGAAGCCAATACCCGCGCACTGGTGGAAAAACGCAGCCCTTCTGCGGCAGACGTTGAGTGGTCGGCAACGGCATCGGCGAAAAGCCTGCTGCTGCTTACCGAGCCTGCCTATCACAAGCTGGAAGTGGCAGTGCATTTATATAAGCGCGGCAAGGCGGGGGCGCCCGTTCATTATGGCACCATCGATGCCGCCCATAGCATGATGTATGTGCATGATGCAAAGGCGCTGGCGCAACTGGCGCAGGTTGCCTATCCGCAGGAAGCAGAAAAACAGGCGCTACAGACCTTCATAGAACAGTATCAGAAGGCAGGCTTTAGCATTGCCATCGCAAAAGATGCCGCGCACGAACATCCGGTAGCGACGCTATCGCCCGATAAGCGGCTGCAAATCAGCGATACGCAGGCGTTTGAAGCACTCGGCGATAATAAAGACGTGTTCCTGAACCTGGCCAGCAATAAGAAGGTCGGCGCAATCCAACTGCAATTTCCGGTAACACGGGGGGAACTTTCCTATGGGCGTGCCTGAGAAGTTAAGTAATGCTGTCCTGACTGTGGATGAAGCAGAATTCAAGCGTCTGCAGCAGCAGGCCCAGCAATCGCGGGCTGCGTTTGAGACAATGTTTGACGATGTCGATAATGCGTATAAGGAAAAAGAGCAATGAGCGCGCCTTCCGCACAAAAACAGCCTTATCCTGAAGTGGCCATTGCAGGCCCTGTTGTCTGTTTTGACAAGGACTCGGATGCACTGGTCGGTCAGGTTGCATCTATCCACCCGCACGCATTTGCAGAGACGGCAAATTTAGAGATTCAGCGCCTGGACGGGTACTATCGCGCCTGCAGTGACTGGCTCAATAACGCCAGCCGGGCGCAGCGCATCGCGCAGCATATTGCGATTCCGGCTGGCGAATATGCAAGCCTGGCGCGCGAAGAAAAATACCTGTCTAATCATGTGGTCGAGCGCCTGCGCGAAAAGGCAAAAGAGCAGGGGCACAGCGATGAGGAGATAGCGGGCTGGGAAGATGAAGCAAAGCTGGTGAATGTGAAGAATATTGCCCGCCAGCGTATGCTAATGATGCAGTCCATATTGCATTCCACCCCGGTGATCATGCGCGACCCGTTTGGCGGCAACAAAGCAGGCGGTGAGTATGGTTTTGGCGATGGAAAGACCACCCAGATTTTTGAGGGCAAGGCCAAAGTAGGCGATATGAAGTTCAGCGCCGTGGCTTCGCCAAAGATGCATGGCTACGTGTTTCGCTTTGCCGTGTGCAATGTGCCCAAGGATGGCTATCACGATCATAATCCGGCCATGGTTCTTGATAACCGTGTGGTTGATAATCTGGAAGCCTGGAACCAGGAAACGGGCGGTGGCAAGCCATTGTCCGAAAATCCCCTGATGACCTCCATGGCCGACAATCTGTACCCCAACGTGCATGACTGGATCCATTCCTGGCTGCTCTATGACGTGCAGGCAAAATCCGACAGTTTCAAGCAATGGGGCGCCGATATTTTCTTTAATGTCGAGCATCTGGTGCAAAACAAGCTGGTGATCAACTATGAACTGCTGACCATGTCGCTGCACCGTTATGTGTGGAATACCATGTTCGACCAGAACCCGCAGCTTAAAGACCAGCTGTATGACAAGCTGGAAGACTATATGGAGCGCACGCACCAGTTTGGTGACTGGGTCGCGCAGAAACATGGCGAAAAAGAAGGCCGCCAGCAGGAAGAATACCTGGCCTATGCCGTGCTTTCCAATATTGCGTTTGTGCTTGATCCCAAGGAAGAGCGCATGGCGAAAATCATGGAGCGCTACCCCACCGCCAAAGCGCAGATGGACCGTATCTTAGGCAAGGCGCTTGACCTGCTGCATTCCGATATTCAGGGCGTGCCGTCACAGTTTAAAGCTGGTGACGTGGAAGAAGTGGCTGAGTACGTGATGCGTTATCCCATGGCAGATGAAGTGGACGCTACGCTTAAAAAATCACGCATATGCGGCAGAAGCGGTGAAGTAGTAGTGATTGATGGCGACCCTAAGAAGCGTATCTACACTGAGAATATGGCGGAATACGAGGCGCTTCCCGAACAGATACGCCAACAGATTGTCAGTGTGCGCGATTCAAACACGTACGGCATACTCAATAAGGCGCTTGCAAAATTACCCGCTGAACTGCGCCAGGAAATGTTTGACCGTGTGCAGCTTGATGATGCCGGGCGTATGTTCATGCGCGTAGACCGCAGTGAAATTGACCTGGAGCAGACTGACCTGCGCACCCAGGATAAACGTGTGCTGCTGGTGCGCGTACCTGAGGGCCAGACCATTGACCTGCATCCGCGTGTGCAGGTAAACCTGCTCGAAGACGTAAAGCGCCAGCAGACGGTGGCTACTGATAAGGATGTGGTGGCATTTAACGTAGCTGATAAACATATTGCAGATGTAATCGTTGCGGCGGGGCATGGAACCGATATTGGCGCGATGATCAAAAAAGCGAAGCAGCTTGCGGCATCCGGTGTGGAAGAAGCCGATGATATTTATCCGCTCTCAAAAGATAAAGCGCAGCAGCTGTTTACCTTCAAGGATACGGGCTTTTACGAAAGCCTTGGCCGCCAGCGCTATGCCGCCCGCGGTGTGGGGCCGTTGATTATGAAATTGCAGGATGGCTCCGACCAGAAGCTGTTTAACGGCGTCATGGTCTATATTCCGTTTGATGGCCCGTCTTTTAATAAGGATGAGAATCCCGACCTGCATTTTATTGAGCAAAAGCCGTTCCGCCGTACCCATAAGGAACCGTCGGGCGTGCAGGGTATCAAGCCTATGTCCATGAAAGAGGGAACCGCGCTTGCGGGGGAAGTGGCGACACGCGCAATGCATGCATTCCTCGAAGAACTCAACAAGATCAATCACACGATTGATTTTGGTGAAAACAACCATCTGGCAAAAGGCCTGTTTACATGAAAACCGTATTTATTACCGGCGCTACCGGCTATGTGGGCACGCATCTGGTGGATGCCTATCTTGCCGGGGGATACCAGGTGGTGGCAGCCTCGCGCACAGCACAGGCGCTGGATGCCCTTGCTGCTGCGCATCCTGGCGCAGCCCTTACCATCCAGCCGCTGGATATTACCGACAGCCAGGCAACCCATGATGCGATAGCTGCGGCAAAGCCTGATATTATCGTGCATGCAGCGGCTTATCCGCGCCGCAAGGCAGGCGAGAATATGGATGCTGCCATCGCTTTTGAAGACACGCCGCTTTATAAGCTTAATGTAGGCGGTATGCGCAATGTGGCGCAGGCAGCCGTTGATCTGGGTACGCCGGTGCATCTTTCCATTATCAGTAGCGGCGCGGCATTTGACCAAGCGCTGGATTATGTAACTGTTGATTCACCCCGCAATATGTCAGAGCCGTTTGCCCGCTCTAAGAACTTAGGTGAACTGGAAGTAGAAAAGATTGTCGGGCAGCATCGCCAGGTCAATACGTCCATCCTTTATCCGCCGGTAGTGCTTGATGCCAGCCAGTCGAAGGGGATTATTCCTTTTTCTGCGCAGAAGGCGCTGCGCGGTGAAACGATTGAAAATAACGCGCAGCCTGATGCAGGCATGAATATGATGCTGGCAGAGGATCTGGGTAAAACCGTTATTGCGGTTACCGAGCGTCAGCAACAGGCATTTGCCCGCTATCCGATGACGGGGTATCGCATCCCAACCAAAGAACTGCTTGAGAAAGTAGCAGGCGTAGTGGCCAAACGCACCGGAAAGCAGGTGGACGTGAAAGACGGCGCTGCTACCATGCGTGGCATGCCAGACGCGGACGAATCAGCCATACGCAGCCTGCTTGGCGCGGATTATGGCTGGAAACCTATTGATAACACCATGGAGGCCATTGTGAGTTCCCAGCCTTTACCGCCGAAATCCATGCAGTTACCAGAGCAGCCTATTGATATTATGGCTGCCATTCGTACTGTTTATCCTGATGCAACACCCAAGCAGATCAAGGCGGCGGTTACTGACCCGGC
>JAGVKI010000144.1 GCA_020050695.1 Alphaproteobacteria bacterium
CGCCCAGTATGCGGTTTACCTCATTGCGCACATTTTGCTGGAGCACGTTGTTTTGTGCGTTCTGCGCGCTGTTGTAGGAACTAATCAGGTTTTGTATCGGCGTGTTATTGGCCGCCCTGTCATTGAACGCCTGCGCGCGCGTGGCCTGTACCGCCTGCGTCAGGTTGTTGGTGGAGGTATAGCCAAATAATGCGCTGCCATATAGGCCCGACAGGTAATCCGTTGTGGCGGTGCCGGTGCTATCAAGCAGGCTGCCTATTACCCTGCCGCCGGTTGAATTGGTATTGGCCGATTGCAGTGCGGACAGCACAGCGCTGGACAGTTCGACCTGACCAATGCCTGCGTTAGATTGATTATTGTTGGTGGCCGGGGTAGAAGGCTGCCCCGTTGACGGCGCGGTTACAGGAGGCGCCGAAGTAACGGGCACCGTGGTCTGTATGTTTTTAATCCGGTTCAGGTAGGCGCCGCTATCAAAGCTGACGCCTATGGCTCCTATGCCAGTGGGCATAACGGTCTCTTTTCAAATAAAAGGCGATTGGCGGTAAAAATGATCAGATGACCTATTATACCACAGGCCGCGCATAATCCATAATCTATAAAATCATTGTAATTCAATGATATAAAAATAAAGTTAATGCCCTCAAAACGGCATGGTCCTTGCATATGTATTAACTAAATAAAGTGCGCGACGTTAAGGAGTTAACATCATGAGCAGCATTAACACCAATTTGAGTGGTGGCTATTACCAGCTGAACGGTTCGTCCGGTAATAGCACCCAGGCGAATAAATCAGCCAATATTGCACTGGCTACGTTGCTACAGGCAACGGGGGATAATAACCAGGCTGTCAACAACAGTGCGTACCTGCTGGATTTAAGTCCCGAAGCGCAGAAATACCTCGCAGGCAGCCAGCAAAGTACGGCCAGTTCAACGCTGGGGGGCGGCACGCAGTCGTTTACGCTAAACAGCAAGCAGCGTGAAGAAATCTCTGCTGTTCTGCTGAAGTACAAAGACGCCCCGTTTACGCAGGAAACCTATAACAAGATTCAGGACGAACTGACGTCCAGGGGACTGAGCGGCCAGCAATTGTCGATGATTGATAAGGCGACCTCGTTTAACCCTACGCAGATACTGGTTGGCGCGCTGACGGGCAAGGGTACGCAGGATAGCGATCCTACCGGCGCTAATGCGCAGGCAAAGGTGGACAACTACATGCAGCAGATTCTCGGCCAGTGGAAGAATATCTCCACCACGGCAGATGATGCCGCCGAAGAAACCAGCCCTGATGCCGTTCAGGCCGCAGGCGGCGCTTCTGAGGGCTAAAGCGCCTTATCCAGCAGCCAGAAATACAGACGATACGGCAGCAGGCGCATGAATTTCATCACCAGCGATAATCGCCTTGGGAAATGAACCTCAAAGCAGTTGGACGCAAGCCCCTTTACAATACGATCCGCTGCCTGGTCAGCGTTCATAAGAAACGGCATGGGAAATTCATTCTTGTCCGTCAGGCGTGTTTTGACAAAGCCGGGATTGATAATCTGTACCTTGATGCCTTTTGACGCCAAATCTACCCGCATATTCTCGGCCAGATGAATGAGCGCTGCTTTGCTTGCGCCGTAACCAATGGCTTTGGGAAGCCCGCTGTAACCGGCAACGCTTCCTACCAGCGCAATATGGCCGCTGCGCGCTGCCACGAATGCAGGAATCACATGCTGCAACACATGTAGTGCGCCGGTGAAATTTACATCCATCATGCGCCGGGTGCGCTCTAAATCGAACTCGGCCGCCCCCATGGGGTCATAGGCCCCGGCGTTATACATCACGATGTCTGGCCTTCCTGCTGTGGTCAATAGCTGGTTCCACGCTGCTTCGACGGAGGCAGTATCGGTAACATCCAGCGCCGCGACGATATGGCCGCTTCCGGAAAGCTGCGTCGATAATGCATGCAGCTTATCCTGGTTTCGCGCGCTTAATATAAGCGTAGCGCCCTGCGCTGCCAGTTTGCGCGCTACGGCTTCGCCAATACCTTCGCTGGCGCCGACCAGCCAGATTTTTTTGTTTTCAAACATGGGCTACAGCTTGCTGAAGGTGAGGATAAGTTCGCCGACCTTGAAACCAAACTTGCTCATGGTGATGCGGTTGATGATGGTTTTATCGTCCATTTTATACATCCAGTCATCCATAGACATATCATAGCTGCTGCCTTTGTGAAGCACACGCAATACATATTCCATATGCACGGCATTGCCGTACTGCGTGCCCTTAGCTTCGCCAATTATATCATGCGCGGTGCCGATGAAATGATGGTCGTCTACAAAGCGTATGGTCCAGGTGCGTTTGTCGTTTCGGCCATCGCTGTAGATAAACTCTTCATACATCTGTCCGCCGTCCTTATCGAACGTGCCTTTCATGGTAACGGACATGCTGGGATCGGCCATGCCGGAGCGGTCAATAAACACGCCCACGGCGACTACTTCCCCGTTAAAGAACTGGCGTATGTCCATGGCAGGCGTCTTGCCGGAATAATCTTCTACTTTCGGGCCGCCGCAACCGCTCAGGCAGAACAGTAGTCCGGCAATAATGGATTGAATGCGTTTCATGATGGTATCCTTTCGTTGGAATCGAGTGGGCTTACATGCAGGCAATAAAGTGCCACGAGTTTGAACAGGCAAGGCAGCAGCGCGTAGCAGAACGAAAGCTGCGCAAGGCCGGACGGTGTATTAATACTGCCCGGCTCATAGCCGCCGTAAGCCAGCAGTGGCAGCGCAATACCCGCGGCCATGGCCATGGTCAGTTTGCTGCATAAATTCCACAGGCCAAAAGCGGTGGCCGTTGCTTCGCGCTTGTCTTTAAGCGTATCGGCCATCATGGAAGGCAGCAAGGTAACGTCCGCCCCCATGGTTGCGCCCGATAGAACGCAGATAATGGCAAAGGGGATAATATCGCCGCTGCCCAGTTTGAATGCCCAGACAAAGCAAGCAATGGCAATGCCCATCGCAATAGTAAGCGCACGCTTCTTGCTGTGCTTACGGCTTATATATGACCATAACGGCATGCCCACGGCTGCGCTGGCGAAATAAGCGGCAAGCAGCAGGCCGCTTGACTGGCTGGCGCCCAGTACATCACTGGTAAAAAATAAAAACAATGTGGAAGTAATCGCGGTAGGGATTGCATTACAAAAGCCGATGAACAATACCCACCTGACATGCCGGTCGGAAAGCAGGCCCCAGAAGGAAGGGCTTGCAGAAACGGCTGCTTTGGTAGCTGGCGCGCTGAACAAGGTCACGGCAAGGCCTATCACCAGCAATGGTATAAGCGCAAGGCTGAACAGCCCGTAGGCTTCACGCAGCGGGTGCTGCGCCAGCAAGATGTTCGGCAGCAGCGAGGCAATCAGCACCCCTGCCAGCATGGAGCCTTCACGAAAAGTGGCGATACGCGTATTGTCATGGTAGGTCTGCGCAATATCGAGCGCCATGGCGTAGTAATTGATCATGAGTGTGCTAAACGCCAGATATACCAGCGCCAGCGATGTAACCAGCCATACCAGTGCATATTCACTGGCAAAGGCGGGTGGGTTGAACAGGGCGATATAACCTGCAAGCAGGCATGGCGATGCCGCAAGCATCAGGCGTTTGCGGTGATGGCGCAGGCGGTCGCTGATAAGGCCTATCCATGGATCGATGACGGCATCGAGCAGCCTTACGATGAGCAGCACGCTGCCAAGCAGCGCCAGATGCACGCCCATCGCCTGCGCATAAAATTGCGGTACATGCACATAGACAGGAAGCCCTGCAAATGCCAGCGGTATACCGAGCAGGCCATACTTTGCCAGCGACAGGGTGGAGGCTGGCTTAACCGTCATGCGAGCCGAGCAGCGCGGTGCGCAGTTCGGGTGCAGAGGTTCCCGGCGCTAACCAGATTCCCATGAAGTCTTTGGCAAACACAGGATCGGTAATGCTGCCGGTTTTCTTGCCGTTATAAAAGAATGTGGTTCCTTTGGACGGCTCATAGAGCGCGGTGATCACATCGTTCTTTTTTACATTGGGGAACAGTTTTGCCAGCTGTGCGCTGTAATTGCTTTTCTGGTCGGCGCTGAGTTTTTTCGTGCGCTCTATTTCTTCAATGCTGCGCTCTGTCAGTTCTTCGGTGGTAAAGCCCATGCCGTATTTCAGCGAAAGCGCGTAGAGCGAATCCATCGACCATTTGGGTGCATCCGTCCACAGCGCGGCGTCGTAGCCTTTGAACCAAAGCTTGGTCATGGCGCCCTGGCCGATAGGCGCAGAGGCTTTTATCACCGGCTGGAGTTCAGCGGGTTTTTGCACCTCTGCCGCCAGTGTGGGCGCGGCAAATAAAAGGCAGGCAAGCAGTACAAGGTTACGCATGGGCAAGCTCCATCTGCACTACATCAGTGCGGTTGATTGCAAAAGTGGCGGCGCAAATGCCAAGGTA
>JAGVKI010000190.1 GCA_020050695.1 Alphaproteobacteria bacterium
AGCACAGGCGTAAATTATAGAACTGGCGCTCACCTTTAAAAGGCAGCGCTCCGGCTTAGTCATCCAAACCAATCGGCGGCACGCCACCTAAATCCGTACTGCTGTATGCAGCATGAAAATCATTGTTACCGCAGGCGGAAACAACAGACAAAACCATTAGCATGGCGATAACTCGCACATTACGCATATTCATTCTCCATAAGGATATTTTGAAATAATCTATTTTGAAATAATCGGGCAGGTGCTCTTTTATGCCGCTAGGAACAGGCATGCCGGTGCACCGGAAGTAGTCTTAAGGATAGGCCGCCAACAGGTAATTTTTTGTTAAAATTCAGCGGCCTTTGGGGCAAATTGCATCAAAATACAATTTTCGGCCATCGCTAATTTCTATTGTTTATCAATCGCCTGAAAATGTTATCCACAGCGCTTCCCGCTGGCGTTGGGGCAGCCCTGCAAAAACGGCATACGTCCAGGCCAATAAAAAATCGATATGGCATTTATATTCGGTGCCCAAGAATCGCTGAGCAAAAAAATCCTTCGCCTCTTCCATTTTATTTTTCTCACTCGTCACCGCAATTTCATCTCACATGCATTATTACGATGACGTGCAATTTGGCTGGTGAGCAAAATAATTATTCCGTATACGTAACATTTTTTTCGTATCATGTTTTGTGTTTGAATGTTTTTTATGCAAAGCCGCATGATGAATTTTTCTTTTCTTTCAGAAAAAAGATTGTAATGATGCGTTAGTCAGATTTGTGGCTAACCTATTTGGAAAATGCATCGCCTATATGAGCAACCAAGTTCTCACCATCATCAAGCCAGGCTTTACCACTACTATTTCAAGGCCGGAATTTATGGCCAGCATCCCAAGCCAGTTATCTTTTGGCTCGGATGATCTCAAGGTAATGCTTGATCCAAGCCAGGAACTGGTAAGCAACCGCGATGCTGCATTTGTAGTGCGTGTCAGCGGCGATGGCATGGTGAACTCAGGTATCCATGATGGCGACCAGTTGATCGTCGACCGTGCGGCAGAAGCGCAGAACACTAATATCGTTGTGGCGGTGATTGGCGGTGAGTTTACCGTGCGCCGCGTTCGCAAGGAAAGCGGCCGCACCTGGCTGCTGCCTGAAAATGACAAATACCCTCAGCTGGAAGTAACCCGCAGTTCAGATGCAGAAATCTGGGGCGTGGTGACCAGCGTCATCCACCCGGTGCTTTAAACCTTATTCTTCTTTGGATGTGCAGAATTAGTAGCGTGCAGCAACTTCTACGCCTGCCTGTTTGTCTTTTTCAGCGTAAATCGCATCGCAGACTTCACCTACCAGAAAGCCCATCACCGTATCAGAAATGGTTTTAGGGCTATGCTGTGCAAGCACGGCTTTGACATGGCCCACCAGTTCATCGCCTTCCTTGCCGCGATTACTGCCCTCGGCTTTGGCCCAGCAGGCTTCACCAGCGCATAACACTCCCTTGGTGATCTTATCAACGGCGTCTGCCTTGTAGTCACCGCCTATCAGGCCATCAGGAATTCTGGCATTAATGGCTTTTCTGTACCCTGTTTCCGCTGTAGCGGCACGCAGTTCTACAGGCCTGCCCTCGTGTTTTACGCCCGCATGGGTTACAGGCCTTACACGTTCCAGGGGTTTGCGCAAAGCCTCGTCCAGCGGCTGGCTATATAAATCAACGCCTTTATAGATATGGTCGATACGGTCTTCAAAGGCCTGGACAGTGCGCACATTTTTCATCTGCTCTTCCAGCTTGTGAAGTACGTCACCTGCCTCGCGCAATATAGCCTCGGCATTGAACATACGGCCATCATAATAGCCACGCTCAGCACGGATCACCACGCCGCTGCCGCCTGGTTTATAGGAAATGAATTCATCCACCGCCAGCTTCACACGGTGCTGCGCCGCATCTGGTATCTGCGGCCCACCCGGTTTTTGCTTTTCCTGAAGCACCGTCATGCCGCGTTCGCGCAAAGCCACTTTGATAATCTGGATTATTTTGTCAGCGGCGGACGGCTCTTTGCCAATCTCTGTTTCCACCGGCTCCATGAGGGACGAGCGCGAGGAATCTACTTTTACGTTAATCGCGCTTTCATTATACAGATCACCCACCTGACTGATGGTAATCGTCATCTGGTCACCTAATTTGAACGCTTCGCCTTTTGGATGCTTACCCTGATCATCCGGCCCATCGCCTGGCGACGATTTGCGGTCCCTGTGAAGTCCCATGCTTTATCTCCCTGTGCGAAATCTTTTTTTCTTTTTATTATTACGTTAGGTATAGCATAAATAGGCAGGCTTGTCATGGCATGCCGCACCATGCAAATTATACATACTTATCAAAAAGATACACAGAAACGACACTAACGGCGACCAGCCATAAACCAATTATTCATGCATTTCTGGCATGTATAATCAGTAGCTTAACTATGAACGGATAATGTTATCAGCAACGCATACGATGTTTTATACGTGCAGCCAAAGCTGCATAAAAAACTCCCCCGCGCACAAGAGGCGCTGGCGCAGGCGATTGTTGCCTCGGGCCGCATGCGCCTTGATGCCGGGCTGGAATGCAATTTTGTACGCATCCTGCTACCTGGCGTACTCGTCAACCAGACCATTACCCACCGTGAGTTAAGCGACGCCAAATTGCTGGCGCGCTTTTGCGACAGGCTGCGCAAATTGCTGGCCACGCGTAATGAAGAAAAAGATATAGAAGGCGTGATCGCGCAGTATCTCGAGCGCGCAAAGAACGAACTGCAAAAACGCCAGCATATCCCGGCTGACGCCGAACTGATGATGGCGCGGGCGCTGGTGCTCTGCAATGATTTAGCCGTTATTCAACTACTGCATCTGGAAGAAGGCGAAATCTATATCTCCTATGGCCACAGCGTGGGCGATGTGATGGATGTGGTCGACTGGCAGAAATACGGCAGCAACAGCGGTATGCAGGCAGCAAGCATGCTGCAAAACGCTGTGTATGTGTCCTGCGGCGGGCATCCCTTCCTGGAAGAAGGTGAACGCAACCACAGGGGCGACGGCTTTCCAGCGTTATCGCGCTTCATGGTTATCGCCGCGCAGGAAACCGGCCACCATGCCGATATGCTGCGCAATGCAGCAGGCCAATGGGTAGGCCGCCACTCCGCCATAGAATGGTCACGGGCACCCAGCGACGAAGCCGCCACCGCACGCAGGCGCGATATTGCCTGCTGCGAAGACCTCTATAATGAGGCCCAGCGCTGCGGACTGAACCTGCTGGTGGAATGGGAACGCCATCTTAAATTTTACACCGACCAGAAGGTCGGCGGTATGCGCCGTATCCTGGCGTGGCTCAAAGCCCGTATTGGCTGGCTGGTGATGCGCTTTATCATATCACAGCGCGGCCTGAAAAGCTTCACCACCCTGCCCGCTTCGCCCTACCCGGCAACGCAGTTGCGTAAATTCTTTCATGACATGCATTTCAACCTGTCGCCGCAAGCCGATGTATATCAACGCCCTGATCCACTGGAAGAAGAAGCCGTCACCTGCATCGAAGCGGTTGCACGCGTGCCGCAGCAGGTGGTCAAATGGGGGCACCGCGCCGTCTATGCCTGTACCCCTAGCCTATACGGGTTTTACTACCGCACCATTGTGCCTGCCTGCAAACAGGCTGTAGCACGCCTTGCACCACCAGCCAGCGGCAATCCGAAGCGCTAGGATTTATGCCACTGCACGGAATACAGGTCGAAGCGGCGGTCTTTTAAATTCTGCACCGTTCCTGAATTACGCGCTCCCATAAGATTGGCCGGACGTAAATCGGCAATCGCCAGCATTTCCACGTTTGGCGTGGTATCGGCGGCAATACCGTCACGCGCAAAGGGGAAATCGCACGGGGTCAGGATACAGCTCTGGGCATATTGCATATCCATATTCTCTACGCCCGGCAGGTTGCCCACCGTTCCTGAAAGCACCACATAGCACTGGTTTTCCACCGCGCGCGCATGGGCGCAGTAACGCACACGCAAATACCCCTGCCGCTCATCGGTGCAGAACGGCACGAACAGAATCTGCGCACCCTGGTTGACCAGGTGGCGGGCCGTTTCAGGGAATTCGGAATCATAACAAATCAGCACGCCAATCGGGCCGCAATCGGTCATGATGGCATCGAGTTCATTGCCCCCGCGTATATTCCACCAGAAACGCTCATTAGGCGTTGGATGGATCTTGAACTGCTGGTGTATCGAACCATCGCGCAGGAACACATAGCAGATATTATATACTTCGTTATCCTCCCCCATGGTGGGGTGGGAACCGCCGATAATATTGACGTTATACTGCACAGCCATTTCTGACATGGCCTGCTTGAAGCGGTCGGTATAGCTGGTAATGATGCGCAGCGCCTCCGCCGGGGGCAGGTTGTTCGCATCAATGGAAAGAAGCTGCAAGGTGAATAGTTCGGGGAATACGATAAAGTCGCCTTTATAGTTGGACACAATATCCACGAAATAGCGCACCTGGCTGATAAACTCCTCAAACGAGGATACCGCGCGCAGCTGGTACTGTACCGATGCAACACGCACGGTTTCCGGCATACGGCCACGCTGTTTCTGCGGCGTCGATTCCTGCGCTACCGCAGGGTTGCGCCAGAGCATATGGGTTGCATAGCCAAGCGATGCCTTATCGGAGGGCAGATAGTCTTTGAGCAGGCCAACCACCTCAAAATCATTGCGCAGCTGGAAATAAATCACCGGGTCGCTCATGCGCTTGCCCTTGACCATTTCTATATATGCTTCAGGGGTTTTAACCTTTTTGATTTTCTTATGAAGCCCTGGCATACGGCCACCGAATATAATGCCCTTCAGGCGCAGGAACTGGCAAAGCTTTTTGCGCTCGTTATAAAAGCGCTGGCCAATGCGCATACCCTGGAATTCACGGTTTACACAGACTTCCATGCCGTAAAGATAGTCGCCATTATCGTTATGGCGCGCAGCAAACCCGTCACCGGTGATTTCACGCCATGTATGGGGTTTGAGGGCAATATCACCTGAAATACGGAACGTGGCGCAATAGCCGATAATTTTATCTTCATAGACGGCAACAAACTGGCCTTCTGGAAAATGGCCTATCTGCCCGCGCAGCATATCCTCGCTGTAGGTTGGCATATCCGTATAGACCTGCTTAAGCAGCGCCAGTATATTGCCGATGTCCTTTACACTGGCATTACGAA
>JAGVKI010000151.1 GCA_020050695.1 Alphaproteobacteria bacterium
ATGCTCGATAGCGATATTACCATGGTGCTCGATGAGTGCACCCCTTACCCGGCGACCGAGCAGGAAGCCACCGACTCCATGCGCCTTTCCATGCGCTGGGCGCAGCGTTGCAAAGATGCGTTTGTAAAGCGTGATGGGTATGCATTGTTTGGCATTGTGCAGGGCAGTGTGTATCCCGAACTTCGCAAGGAATCCGCTGAAGCGCTCCAGTCCATCGGCTTTGACGGCTATGCCATTGGCGGGCTGGCAGTAGGCGAGGGACAGCAGGTGATGTTTGACGTGCTCGATTTTACCGTGCCGCACTTACCTAAAGACAAGCCGCGTTACCTGATGGGCGTAGGAAAGCCCGACGATATTATCGGTGCGGTGCAGCGTGGTGTGGATATGTTTGACTGCGTGATACCGACGCGTGCAGGCCGTTTCGCACGCGCCTATACTGAGGAAGGTGAGCAGAATATCCGCAATGCACGCTTTGCAGAAGATGCCGCACCGCTTCAGGCGGGCTGCCCATGCCCGGCCTGCACTAAATACACGCGCGCCTATCTGCATCACCTGTTTAAGGCCGATGAGATGCTCGGGCCAATGCTGCTTACCTGGCACAACATCACTTTTTACCAGACGTTGATGCAGAACATACGCGACGCAATCAACGCATCGAAACTTGATGAGTTTGCTGCTAGATTCTTAGCCAAATACCGCAAATATAAGGAAGACGATGTCGCTGCTTAAAAAAATCATCATTGGCTGGCTGGTGCTGGTGGCGCTTTTGCTGCTGGCTTATACCTTCCTGCCGTGGGGCAGGTGGTTTGAAACGCAGCTACGCGTGCAACTGGCGAATAATGGTTTAGACCAGCTGGATTTTAAAGTGGGTGATGTCGGGCTTTCCGGTCTGACGCTCAAAGAACTGTCGCTGGGCGAAGATTCACCCTTTACGCTCGAATCGCTCACGCTGGGTTACGGCATTAGCGATTTACTCGAAGGCAAGGTCAACGGCATCCATACCGGTGAACTGGTATTCAGGCATAACGGCATAGAGGTAAAGCTGGGCGGTGTGGATTTAGACTTGCTGCCGCACGTACAGGATAAGCCCATGCAGGGCAACTGGGAGATACGCAATGTCACCATTACCGGTCTGCCACTGATCCTGCCGCCGCTTTCGGGCAAAGGTACGATTGAACTGGCAGGATCACAGCTTAAAATGGCAGGCGTGTTTGCCAGCACGGACGCGTCGCACAAAGCCGATTTTGCACTCGATTATCCCATGGATAATGCTGATAAGGCGGTGCTCAAAATTGCATCCGCCAAGCTGCCATGGAATGAAGGCGTAGTGAGCGTGAAACCATTATCCATAGCGCTTTACGGCAACAAGCCTGTCAAGGTTACAGCCGTGCTTGATAAGGTATCGCTCAATACGCTGATGCAGCAGGCCACCGGTAATAAGGCAACGGCGTCGGGCGTTATTTCCGGCGAACTGCCCATCACCATTGCGCGTAGTGGTGCGGTCACGGTGCAAAAAGGCAGCCTTAAGACCACGGATAACGGAAAAATCAGCCTGCCGCCGGACGTGATTCCCGGCGATCACCCGCAGGTGGAAATGGTGCGTGAGGTGCTAAAAGACTTCCATTACACCGATTTTTCCATGGCGGTTAACAGCGACAATCCTAAAAAATTATCCATCTTGCTGTCACTGAAGGGTAATAATCCAGAAGTGTATAATGGTCGCATGGTGAATTTGAATGTGAACCTGTCTGGCGACCTAATTGATTTGCTACATCAGGGAATGATCACTATTGTGGATCCGAAACAACTGCTGAACAAGGAGCAGAGATGAAATACGCATTTGTAATGGCTTTATTGCTGCCGCTATTGGCCTGCTCGCCGACCGTAAAGCTGGAGGCGCCGGATAAGCCTATTGAAATCAACCTGAACGTCAATATTGAACAGCGTGTCAAAATTGAGATCGAAAGAGATGTTCAGAAGTCGATCGCGAAAAACAAAGATATTTTCTAAGGTGAGGTTCATATGAAGAACAAATTTGCTGTACTTGCACTAGCTGGTTTAATGCTCTCCACCCCTGCATGGGCGATGGATCTGGCGCAGGCGCGCGCATCGGGCGCTGTAGGCGAAAAGACCGACGGATTTGTTGTGGCCATACAGAACACGCCGGAAGTCAGTGCGCTGGTGGCAGATGTCAATGCCAAGCGTCAGGCTGAGTATGCTAATATTGCCAAGGAAAGCGGTCAGTCGGCGGCAGTCGTGGCTAAGCTGGCTGCTCCGCAGATTCTCAATGGCCTTCCGGCAGGTGCGATGTACCAGGGTGCGGATGGCAGCTGGAAGAAGCGCTAACCGTTTTATCTGCGTTTAGCTATTCATCATCTTCATCGTCCTGGCCAACGCCAAGGTTGTCCATATCCGCTTTGGTAAGCGATAGGAAACGCGCTGCGTTGGTGACGGTCAGCGGATACATGTCCTTCTTGGTAATCACGCCCTGATATTCAAGCTTCTTGATGAATATTTCAAGAGGGGCTTGCCCACCGCCAGCACCGGGGCCTGCCTGCACACGGTATAACCGCACGCCGCCAAAGAACTCAGGTACCTTTGCTTTATAAGGGTGAGGTTCGCGCATATCCGTCTGCTCTTCCCATTGTGCGCTTCTGATCCATTCGATCATCTTGCGTTCGTCCGGTGAAAGCTGAACGCCGGTCAGTGGTTTTAGCTGCTGTACGGATGCGTACATAAGGCCTCCTATAAGGTGTTTATTTTTGCTGCCATGATGAAATCATTTTCATGCAGGCCGCCGATGTCTTTGGTCCATAGCTTAAGCTTTACATAGCTGTAGCCGAAGCTGATGTCGGGATGGTGGCCTTGCTGCTGCGCAAGTTTGGCAACCTGCGTGGTAAAGGCAAATGCGCTGTCGAAATCCTTAAAGGCATATTTGCGGAAGATCGCAATACCGCCATGCGCCAATGCCCAGCCTGGAACTTGCAAAAGCAGTTTTTTGGCTGCATTGGGTTGCAGCATTTCTGCCTTATCGCGGCATGGGACGCATGTTTTATCAGTCAGCATGTATATAGAACCTGGAAATAGGGTGAGAAAATGAGGACAGGCAGTCAGCATACAATGCAATAACGCCGGTTCCTACATGTATAAGAAAACCGCCCCTTAAAATAAGGAATAGGGGCTGGATTTGCCCTGTTTTTGTACTTAAGGCATTAAAATGCTTATAATATTGCCGTTTTTACTGCAATTTTACTTGTATTTTATCTTAATTTTTAGTAAACACATCTCCATGAATTAAGGAATACGGGCGTTTTAAGCCCATATGTGAAACCAAAAGCAGGATAAAACTATGCGTTACATTGTAGCAGTTGCCGTTGTTTTAATGCTCTCTGGCTGTGCGCCGGATGTGATCGGGATGCTTGGCCCCCAGTAATGTTTCCAGTAATGGGATGAAGCCCAGGCCTTTAAAGCCCTATATAAAAAAACCCGCTTCTGGCGGGTTTTTTTATGCCGGCATCACAGATCACACCTTATGGTTTGACGCGTAGCTGGAACACCTGCGTGCTGCCATAGCCTTCCATCGTGTGCCCATAATTAGATAGCACCTTGAATTTCAGGTAACGCGCCTTAACCCTGTTGAAGGTAAAGCTTTGATACAGGGAATCCTGCCTTGCATTGACGGTAGTAAAACGGCCAATACTTTTAAAGGGGCCGCCAGGCGAATAACTTGCTGCCAGCAGTTCAAATTCCTTCACGTTTTGCGACAATGTTTCCGGTATGGCGATTTCAAATCGTGAGAAAGCAGTTGTCTTACGGTCTTTGAACGAAAAGATGACTTCCTGCCCCGGGATAGTCCAGATGAAGTCTGTATCCTTGCCGGAAATACTGTTGTCCCACCTCGTGAGTCCTGCCAGTTCTATCTGCCCGCCAGCGCTGACACCAATAAGATTGGTATCGTCGATTTTAGGTTCTGGTTTTGGCTCAGGTGGCGGTTCTGGATTTGGCTCTGGCTCTGGCGGTTTTCCCGGGGGCTGGTACTGGGCAATATCCTCTTTAAGGCTATTGATGGTTTTATAGAGGGCCTGCTTGTCTTTTACGTCGAAAAAGCGTCCTGCACCTTCCTTGGCGATACATTGCAACTGCAGGCGCTCGGGTGCATTCGGGCTGAGCCCGACGGTATTGACGCGGATAACCATGCCTGACTGAGCAAGTTCACGGGCAACGGCGCAGGGATCGCCGTGACATTCTTCGCCGCCATCGGTGATCAGTACAATCATTTTTGCACCGCTCGTATTTTTTAGGATATTAGCGCCTTCGCGCAGTGCTTCTGACAAGGGGGTGATGCCGATCGGTTTCATATGGCTGGTAATAAACTTAATGCCTGCAGCGCTTTGATTGCCGATGGGGGCAAGCACCTCTAAGTCGCTGCAGTCATTTTTGCGGCGGTGGCCATAGGCAATGAGGCCAAGTGAGGCATCCTGGGGCAGGCCTTTTATCACATCTTCGAGAATGGACTGCGCCGATTCATATTTAGGTTTGCCATCTAACTGTCCCCACATGGAATTTGAACTGTCATAGATGAACAGCACATTGGTTTTCATTTTTACGGGAATGGATGTGGGCATCTGTGCGATTGCAGGCGCAGCACTTAAGGAAAGGACTAACGCTGCAACGGCGGTGTGTAGGTAATGGCCTGACTTGACCATAATGCTCCGGATATATCTTACAATTTCTAGGTTTTGTTATAACATCCTCAGGATGGGTGTAAAATGAAAAGAATTTCAATGTAAACCAGCCAGAGCGCTGAGATACGGGGGACGCGATGCATAATAGCCTTAAAGCCTTTATTGAAGGCATGCCCAAAATCGAA
>JAGVKI010000261.1 GCA_020050695.1 Alphaproteobacteria bacterium
CACCATAAATCGTGCGTGCCTGCCCCGGCCATGAATCAGCGATACACAACATGCCCTCGCATGCGCCGTCCAGTATCTTGCCCTGCTGGTCGACAATAACCGGCTTTACACCAAAGAATGGCTTGGTTGCCGAACCAGGTTTTAAGTCAAAGGCACCCGGCATAGGCGCGATCATATTGCCGCCAGTTTCGGTCTGCCACCATGTATCCACAATCGGGCAGCGCTCCTGCCCTACCACGCGCCAGTACCAGAGCCATGCTTCCGGGTTGATAGGCTCACCCACGCTACCGATAAGACGAAGCGATTTGCGTGATGTTTTGTTAACAGGCCCGTCTCCTTCACGCATCAACGCGCGTATGGCCGTTGGCGCGGTATGGAAGATCGTGACCTTGTGCTTATCAATTACCTGCCAGAAGCGGCTGCTGTCGGGATAGTTTGGAATACCTTCAAACATCACCACGGTTGCGCCATTGAGCAGCGGGCCGTACACGCAATAGGTATGGCCGGTAATCCAGCCGACATCCGCCGTGCACCAGAAAATATCGCCGTCACGGTAATCGAACGTGTATTTATGCGTAATCGATGCCCACACCATGTAACCAGCCGTGGTATGCAGCACTCCCTTGGGTTTGCCAGTAGAGCCAGAGGTATAAAGAATAAAAAGCGGGTCTTCTGCATCTACCGCAATATCCACAAATTCGGCAGGCACTTTGGCGATTTCTTCGTCATACCAGAGGTCACGGTTATTTTTCCACTCGACCTTGCCGCCCGTGCGCCTCACCACAATCACACGGCTGACCGTGCTAATCTCTTTGATCGCTGTATCCACATTGGCTTTAAGCGGCACGCTTTTACCGCCGCGCATGCCCTCGTCTGCAGTGATCACCATTTTACTGCCGCAATCTTCAATACGCCCTTTCAGGGCATCTGCCGAGAACCCGCCAAACACCACCGAATGCACCGCGCCAAGGCGCGCGCATGCCAGCATGGCAACCGCCGCTTCAGGAATCATCGGCAGGTAAATAGTAACGCGGTCGCCCTTCTTTACACCGTTATTCTTGAGCACATTGGCAAGGCGGCACACGTCTTCATATAACTGCCTGTAGGTGATGGTACGCGATTCATTTGGGTTATCGCCTTCCCATATGATGGCGGCCTGCTCTGCCCTGTGCGGTAAATGGCGATCCAGGCAATTGCGGGTGATGTTCAGCTTACCGCCTTCGAACCAGCGAATAGATACCGGGTTGGCAAAGCTGGTGTTCTTGACGCGGTCCCAGCGTTTTTTCCAGCTGAACTGTTCAGCCACCGTCGACCAGAAATCATCCGGGTTTGTAGTGGACTGCTTATACATCTGCTGATAGCGCTGCGCATTGATATAAGCGCTTTTTTCCCACTGCGGCATTACGGGAATAACGGTTGGTTCCTGCATATATTCCTCCTATTGGTGGTGGAAGCCTATGTTTATTAATAGGCTATTCCGGTTCACCAAACCGGTTTTCGATCAGTTCGCGCAGTGCATCAGCCGCTTGCTGCGACTGCTCCCCGTCACTGGTAATATGTAATTTAGATCCCGCATCCGCCCCCAGCATCATAAGCCCGAGAATCGAACTGCCATGTACAGGAAGCGAATCTTCCTCACCATTTTGGCCAAGCTTTACTACAGTAACCTGCGCAGGCCAGGCCGCCACGGTTTTTACAAATTTAGCGGCGGCGCGCGCATGCAGGCCTTTTTTATTGATGATTTCAACTGTGATCGAAACCGTCATGCAGCCTTCACGCCTTAGCAGAAAGGAAATTGCCTGCTACGTTGATGTATTTACGTGCAGCTTCCTGCGCCTGGGCAACAGCTTCGTTCATGGATACTTTGCCGCGCACGCTGGCCAGCTTGATCATCATGGGCAGGTTCACCCCTGCGATCACTTCGATATTGTCGCCCTTCATGGCTGAAATCGCCAGGTTAGATGGCGTACCGCCAAACATATCGGTGAGAATCACCACGCCGTTACCCGAATCTACATCCTTCATAGCAGCCAGAATCTGCTGACGTGCGTTTTCCGCATCATCTTCCGGCTCAATGCCAATGGCCTTGATCTGTGTCTGCGGGCCAACGACATGCTCGGTTACAGATACAAATGCTTCAGCCAATTTGCCATGGGTTACGATTACTATGCCGATCATGATGATTTATTCTCCAGGTCTCTGTGTCGTAAAATAACTTTATAGTCGTTCTTTGCTAAAAAGCCACCCAGCTTCTGTACCATATATACCGAACGGTGACGCCCACCTGTGCAGCCAATGGCCACGGTGAGGTATTTCTTGCCTTCCTTGCGGTAGCGCGGAAGCAGCGGCAGTATCAGTTGTGTCAGGTTATTATAAAACGCTGCAAAATCACCATCCGATTCAATATACGCGCCTACCAGCGCGTCCTTGCCCGAAAGCGGGCGGCACGTTGGGTCATAATGCGGATTCTTCAGGAAGCGTACATCAAACACAATGTCGGCTTCACGCGGGATACCGCGCTTATAAGAAAACGAGGTCAGCACCAGCGAGAGTTCGTTTTCAGCGCTCGCATAATGGCTGATGATCACTTCGCGCAGTTTGGCGGCTTCATATTCGCTGGTATCGATTACCGTATCGGCTATATCGCGCAGCCCTTCGATCAGTTCGCGCTCAGCGCGGATACCATCGGTCACCGCGCGGTCAAGCGCAAGCGGGTGGCGGCGGCGGGTTTCTGTAAAACGGCGGCGCAACACTTCATCATCGCAATCGAGAAACAATACCTGGCAATTAATCGCCGGGTTATTGCATAGCGGCCCTGTAATTTCCAGGAAACGCTCGACAGAGAAATCACGGCCTCGTATGTCGGCGCTCAGCGCAAGGTTACGCGTAGCGGCTGCCGATCCGGCAACGCTAGGAATAAAGGTCAGGGGCAAATTATCGATGGCTTCGAACCCGCAATCTTCAAGCGTCTTTAGCACTACGCTTTTGCCTGCGCCCGACATGCCTGTTACCAGCACCAACTTCATAAGCTATATTCCATATTGTAAAAACACGCGAATTTTCGCACAGGCCGAACCCTCAAATGGATTGAAGGATAGTAACGGCACTCGCAGGCCGAGGCAATCAAAGAACGAGGATTCGGGGAGTCTTTCTTGCACCTGCCCCGGCTCCAGCCTGAGAGCCAGTTTTACAGGGATATTCTGTACATATGGAAGGGTAAGTATACCTATGCCACGCACTTCAATCTTGCCTGCAATCGGCTGCGGAACGGATGCATGCAATTGCCCGCCGCTTGCCACCAGATTCACCCGGTCGTCAGCCACCAGCTTTGCACCGTCATCTATCAGGCGAAGCGCAAGGTCAGACTTGCCACTGCCAGAGTTGCCCAGCAGCAGAACCGCACCTTCTTTCAGGCTGACACAGCTGGCGTGCAGCTGCGTGCCATCAGGAGGACAAAGCAACATCATCATTGCTTCCAGGCGTCGCAACCAGCATGCTGTGCGTTACCTTCCCGTCATAGGTTTTGCGCAGCCTATCGCACAGCACTTTATCACGCAGCAAACGCGAGATCGTGGCAAGCGCCTTGATATGTTCAGTGTTAGCCGATACAGGCGTCAAAAGCAGCATGATAAGGTCGATGGGCTTACCATCAGCGGCGCCAAATGCGATTGGTTTTTCCAGGTGAGCAAAAAGCGCATGCACCTCTTTGAGTCCTTCAAAGCGGCCATGCGGAATGCACACGCCGTTACCCACACCGGTACAACCAAGATTCTCACGCTCCATAAGCACGTTGAAAATTTCGCGCTCGGAGAGTTCGCACAACTTGGAAGCCTGCGCCGCCAGGCTTTTAATGGCCTGTTTTTTGTCGCGCACAGACAGTC
>JAGVKI010000191.1 GCA_020050695.1 Alphaproteobacteria bacterium
CACCCTCGGCCAGGCCTTCATGCATCTGCGCAACGCCTACGTCGCCAGTCTGGATAATTACCGGGATACGGCGCAGCTGCGGGTGCGTTTTGATTTTACGCAGCAGCTCCAGGCCGCTCATGCCCGGCATCATCTTATCGAGTACAGCAATGTCTACCTCGTCAGGATTATTGAACAGGAAGTCCCACGCCGTTTCACCGCTGGTAAACGACTTTACGGTATAGCCCGCGTCCTGCGCGTTCTTGCCCAGGATCATCAGGTTAATATCATCATCATCTACCGCAAGTACGGTACGTCTACGCTGCTTTGCCATATACTGCCTCCGTTGTTTTTCTGCTTACGACACGGTTACCTTCTGCCAATACACACGGCATGGTAAAGGAAACACGCGCCCCTGTTTGCTCTTTATTATTCTCTGCCCAGATTTTGCCGTTATGCGCATCGATAATATTGCGGCATATGGCAAGGCCAAGGCCTGTACCGCCTGCGCCCGTATCGGTACGGCTGCTCTGGCGGAAGGATTCAAAAATCATTTCCACTTCATTCTCGGGAATGCCGATGCCCTCGTCTATCACGCTGACCGTAACCTTGCGGTCATGATCCTGCTGCACGACACTGGACTTGATAGTGATCGCCTTGCCTGACGGCGTGAATTTAATGGCGTTACCGATCAGATTGGTAATGACCTGCATGATCTTGTCCTGGTCGCACACCACGTCGATATGCATCTCGGAATGATCAAGCTTTAAGGTCAGGTTCTTTTCTTTCAGCAGCGATTCCACTGTTTCAGCCGCGCGTTTGGCAACATCCACCATATTGGCGCGCTGCATAGAGAACATCTGTTCGCCCTCTTCCATACGCGCAAGGTCGAGCACACCGTCCACCAGCCTTACCAGGCGCTGGGCACCGCGGCCCATCATTTCAAAATACTGTTTAAGCTGCGAGCGCTCTGCCGTTTCATATTCTTTGATACCATAAGAAGAAAAACTGACCATGGCATGCAGCGGGGTGCGGAATTCATGCGACATATTGCGCAGGAACTCGCTCTTGGCCTGGCTTGCGCTTTCCGCACGGCGCGTGGATTCTTCCAACTGGCGTGTGCGCACCGCTACTTTCTGCTCAAGCGTTTCATTGATTTTCTGCAGTTGGTTATCGCGCTCACGGATGGCCACAATCATGTCATTGAATGCGTGCGCGAGAACGCCTGTTTCATCCTTATAGGCGGTTTGGGCTTCGATCGTATAATCATGGTTATCGGTAATGGATTTAGCCGCTGCCGCAAGTTCCAGAATCGGGCCGGAAATCGTGCGCTGCAAATACAGGGTGAGCAACCATACCATGGCACATACAAACAACATGATAACACCGCTGATCATAAGGATACGGCTGATATACGCATCAATCTCACGCGTGTCGGCAGCGATATAGACCTTGCCAATATCCTGCGCATTCTGGCGTATATCCTGAAGCGTCGTCAGCATATCGGGCAAAATGGTTTTCAGTTCACCCGATGTCTGCGGGCAGGTAAGGCTGCTGCCATCGGCATGATAGGCAGCAAATAAAATACCCTGCTCGTTATAGATACACGACACCATCACCGACGGATTGAGCCGGAAAATATCCAGGTTGCGCTGCACGCGCTCGTTATCAAGGAAGAGTACCGCCGCACTGTTACGGTCGCCAGTGATAGCAGCAGTAACCGACAGTTCCTGCGCCTTACTTGCGCGTATGTCGTAAATCAAATACGCACCAATACTGACAATAGTGAGCAACACAGCAGTAACGCTGAGCCCAATCATCATGAATGTGAGTTTTCGCCTTATCGACATGGTATAGGTGCGGTTCGTTTCTTATAGATGGACGCAGTGAGATTAATATTGGTTAACAATATGGGTTGTTTGTTAAAATTTAATTAACCAGTGCAACTACCTATTCAATAAAATACAATAGGTTAACAAATGGTTTCCACAACCCGACCAATAATTTCTTATAATCAGCAGCAAAAAACCCGCATTTTTCCTGCCTCTGCCCCTTTAGAGCCCATGGAAAGACCGCTTTGTTTAGGCTATAATTAACAAGCTATGAACAAGCCGGAGGAGTAATTATGACCACCCCTACCACGCCAGAGCCAAAAGATTTCAATTACTGTTTCTGGGCAAAACTGATTGTAGCAATTCCCGCAATTCCGCTGATTGCATTGATGGCCGCCGCACCGTTTAGCGATATGACCATGCAGGTAATTGCAGCAGGCGCTGCCATTGCTGCCAGCATATGGCTTGCTATCAAAATCGACCGCATGCCCTGCCTGCTGCGCAAGGTAAACCCTAAATAATAGACGCTGATTTATCCTGCCGTTTTGAACATGGCGATGGCTTGTTCGCGCGCGCTGCTGTGATCGACAATGGGCGCCGGATAGTTCAGTTTGAATTTCTGTTTGCTTGGCGCATGAATCACATCCGACCTGACCTCACGCAATTCGGGCACGTATTTGCGGATATAATCGCCGTTGGGATCAAATTTCTCGCTTTGCAAGGTCGGATTAAACACCCGGAAATAAGGCTGCGCGTCAGTGCCGGTGGACGCTGCCCACTGCCAGCCGCCCACGTTCGATGCCATATCGTAATCCATAAGCAGCTGCGCGAAATGCGCCTCGCCCAGCCGCCAGTCTATGCGCAAATGCTTGGTCAGGAAACTGGCCACCACCATACGGGCGCGGTTATGCATCCAGCCTTCGGCAAGCAGCTGGCGCATGGCGGCATCGACCATGGGATAGCCTGTCATGCCGCGTTTCCATGCGTCTAAATGCTCAGGGTTATGCGACCAGTCAAGCACGCCGCGATATTTGGGATTCCATTCCTGCTGCGCCGACTCGGGGAAGTAATACAGGATCATGGCGTAAAATTCGCGCCAGATCAGTTCGGAAAGCCATTTATCCGCGCCTGCCTTTAAGGCTTCATGTGCGCATTCGCGCACCGATATAAGCCCGAAGCGCAGGTACGGAGAAAGACGGCTGGTGCCATCTTCCGCCACCATATCGCGCCCGCGCCCGTAATCATCAGCAGCATTTTTGATAAAACGTGAAAGGCGCGTCCGCGCATCAGTCACTGGCCATAAGCTATCTTCTTTGTAGTGATAGCCGCATGCGGCCAGCAGCGCGACAGGATCGCCTGCATCAAGTACCTTGAACCCTTCGGTCTTTGCCTTTTCGCATAGATCGCTATAACGCCCATCGTCTTTCATTGAGTAGGCAGCCGTAGAGGTCGGCACCAATGTACTGCGCCATAACCGTGAGTATGGGGTATAGACCTTGTACGGATCGTCCTTGGCTTTGGTCACTTCGCAGGGCGCAAAAATCACCTGGTCTTTAACAAAGGAAACCTCGCATATGCCTGCCAATTGTTTGGCTACTGCCTCGTCACGCGCTCTGGAAACTGGTTCATAATCCTCAGCGGCGCATACAAAATTAGCGCCCAGTTTATTTGCAAGCCTTGGTATAAGTTCTTTTGCACTGCCATGCAGCACCAGCAGGCGTCCGCCCTTGGTTTTCAGACTGCTGTCAATGGAGGAAAGCGTAGCCGCAATAAATGAAAGCCTGCGGTCAGAAGGATTAGAGAACGATGCAAGAATATCCGTATCGAATATGAAAACCGGTTGCAGCACACCATCCCTGCCCAGTGCTGTCGCAAGCGCCGCATGGTCATAGAGGCGCAGGTCACGGCGCAGCCATACCAGCGATAATTTACTGGTCATTGCGGATACTGTTAGCTTTGATGAAGGCCAGCATATCTTCCAGCGTTGGCGCTTTGCGCTGGAAGCCGTCAGCTACCGCCAGAATAATGGTAATATGGCCAACCCCGGGATATACACGCTCGGTAACAGGCGATCCTGCTGAACGCAGTTTTTCCGCCATATTGAGCGTGTTCTTTACTCCCACATCCTCATCTTCATCACCCGATAGCAGCAATATGGGAGGCACTGGCTTTTTTACAAAACTAATGGGCTGCGTTTTTATGTCTTCTTCCTGACTGAAAATGGACTTAATATTCGGATCGGTAAAGGGCAGGAAGTCATACGGCCCGGCAATGCCGATAGCACCGCGTATCCAGCTGGCATTGCCGCCTTCGGCTGCAAGAAACCGGTCATTCACCGTCAGCATCAGCGCCATGTAACCGCCTGCCGAATGGCCTGTTACAAATACATTATCAGCACGTCCGCCATATTCACCGATATGGTGATGTACCCAGGCAAGCGCCTTGGCGCCATCTTCCATAAAGGCGGGATAATACACTTCAGGATAGAGGCGATAATCCGCCAGCACGGTGACATAACCGCG
>JAGVKI010000221.1 GCA_020050695.1 Alphaproteobacteria bacterium
CATGGCCGCAAGCATCAGCGATACGGAAATGCAGCGCGCCAAGAACCAGCAGCGCGCCGAATTACTGATGGCGCGTGAAAGCCCGCAGACGGTTGCTGGCTGGATCGGCAGGCACCTGATGATGTATAAGGAATACCGCGACGCGAAAACCATCAGCGCACGCATTGATGCCGTCACCAAGGAAGATATACTGCGCCTGGGCAACCAGATTATACAAGGCCCGCTGACGGTTGCAGCGCTAGGCGATGTATCACACATCCAGCCTTATGATGCGCTAGTTACACGCCTTCATGGGTAAAATATTTTCGTAGTCCTCGCGGGCGGTGGCCAGCGCTGCTATGGCTGCGACAATACCGTAAGCGCGAAAATGGCAATCTTCCACGGCCTTGAGTTCGGCGCAGGTATCGTCTTCCACCTCATCGCACATGCCGGTAAATTCCATTCCGGCAGCATTTAAATTACCAAATGCATCACGATCACCATTGACACGGAACATGCCGCCAATGGGAATACCGTCGATCATATACACCATGGGTTCTGCGGGTTTTCCGTCCACCGTATCGATGGTGGGAACACCTTCCTGGATGATCACTTCGCTGACGCGCGCGCCTTCCTTGATCACCTGCATCTTGTTGCGGTTCTTTTTATTAAGTTCCATGATTTCATCCGCCGAACGCACCGTCATGATGCCCATGCCATACGTGCCGCTATCGGCTTTGATAAACACATACGGCTCTTCTTTTACACCGTACTGTTTGTATTTCTCACGCACGCTGGACAGTACTTTATCAATGCCTTTTGCCAGGCAGTCGAGTCCGGCACTTTCTTTGAAATCCACACGGCCACAGGCGTGAAACTCCGCTGAAAGCAGCCACGGATCCATATCAAATGTGCTGCAAAAATCTTCGACCAGCGTGCGGTATGCCGCAAAATGCACCGTCTTGCGGCGGCGCCACCAACCCATCGAGGCAGGCGGCAATAACAGCTGGCTGATGCCCTCTAATATCTCCGGGCTGCCCGCCGTCAGGTCATTATTGAGCACGATAGCGTCCGGCGTGAAACCATCTTCAAGCAGCAGGGTGCTGCCATCGCGTTTGAGCGGATACTCGGTAAGCTTGCGGCCTGACATGGATTCCACCAGCACCGGCTCACCTGGCTGCGCAATCAGGCTGCCAAGCTTTACATCCATCCCGGCCCCTTCAAATAAATCCAGCAGGGTGGCCAGATTTTCCAGATAGCCGAGATTGCGTGTATGGTTCTCGGGAACAATCAGCACTTTTTTGACCGAAGGATGATTATCTTCCAGGAAGCGCGTGAGGAAACGCGATGCACGGGCGCGGGCGCGTGGCGACAGGTTATTAAAACCCGCCGGATACAGGTTGGTATCGACCGGCACCAGGCGGCAACCGGAATGCCTTAAATCCACTGAATTATAAATAAAAGGGGCTGATTCTTTGCGCCTGCCGGCAAACCAGCTTTCGACTTCATCGCCGCGCGTCTCATCGAGTTCTTTCAGTAGTTTTAATATCTCGGTCATATCAGGACGCTGCCTCAAAATGTGGTTTTTCTGACCAGTCGCCCAGCCATGATTGTACGCAGGCAAGCGCTGCTACCGCTGCCGTATCTGCCCGCAGGATGCGCGGGCCCATGCCAAATGCTTTCACAAACTCCATGCGCTGCAATATCTGGCGCTCTTCTGCGGAAAATCCGCCTTCAGGCCCCACCAGCACACCGCACGCCTTAGCAGATAATGTAGAAAGCACCGTTTTCAAGTCCGCTCCGCTGCCACTTTCGTCTGCATACAGCAAGATACGATCTTTGGGCCAGCTTCCAAGCAGTGATGCCAGGTCTTTATATTCGGTGATGGCAGGCACGTCATGGCGCTCGCATTGCTCAGCGGCTTCAATGGCATGGGCTGCCAGTTTCTCGTGGTTAATGCTACGTACCACCGCATGGCGGGTAAATACCGGAAGCAGCGCGCTGACACCAAGCTCTATCGCTTTTTCCACTACCAGTTCCGTCTTGTTTTTAATCGGCGCAAAAGCCAGCCAGAGATCGGGGCTGGAGCGCTGCTTGTCCAACTGCGACAGAAGTTTTAACGTCACGGATTTTTTAGCAACAGATACGATCTCAGCCAGCCACACACCCTCGCTACCGTTAAACAGGGTAACCTGGTCACCCTCACGGGCGCGCATGACATGGGCAAGGTAATGCGACTGCCCCTGCTCCAGCACCAAAGATTGGCCGCTTGCATAGGGTTCATTGACAAAGAGACGGATTTTAGGTTTGGATGTGGACATATCTAACCCGCACGCTAATCCTTGCAGGGATACTTGTAAAGTTGTCTATTATCATGTCTTTCACTGATCGCCTCAGCCCCTACCTGCGCCTTATGCGCCTGCACCAGCCGGTGGGCATATGGCTGCTGCTCTGGCCGTGCTGGTGGTCACTCACCCTTGCCTCCGGCGGCGCTCCTTCCCTTATGCTGATGGCCTGCTTTGGCCTTGGCGCCATATTGATGCGCAGCGCCGGGTGCATTATCAATGACATGGCCGACCGCGAGTTTGACAGGCAGGTAGAACGCACCAGAACCAGGCCGCTGGCCAGCGGTGAACTTACCATGATGCAGGCCTCGCTATTAATGGCCGTGCTGCTTGGGCTTTCTGCATGCATTGCTTACTACCTCGGAATGATCGTGGTGCTATGGGCGGCCCTGTCACTGATACCGGTTGTGATCTATCCGTTTATGAAACGCATCAGCTGGTGGCCGCAGCTGTTTTTAGGCCTGACCTTCAACTGGGGGGCGCTGATGGGCTGGGCCGCCGTGCGCGGACAAGTAGAATGGCCCGCCGTTGCACTTTATATAGGCGGCATATTCTGGACGCTTGGCTATGACACCATCTACGCCCACCAGGATAAAGAGGACGATGCAAAAATTGGCGTTAAATCCACAGCACTACGGCTTGGCCAATACACCAAACAGGCAGTGAGTGCCTTTTACCTGCTTGCGGTATTATGCTGGGCAGCAGCAGGATGGATGGCCGGATGCTCGACCGGGTATTTTGTATTTTTACTGCTTACCCAGTTACATCTGGCATGGCAGGTTTGCGCAGTAAATCTGGATATTTCCACATCTTGCAGGCGGATTTTTGTATCAAATACCACTATGGGTTGGCTGATGCTAATGGCCTGCCTATCTGGATTTTTTATATAAATACAGCATCTTAAAAATCCCCCTCCTGCACGGCCAGCGTTCATTTCCTGCCTCCCAAATAAACCTTACGTTTACTATTTGTTGCTATGCTAACAAATGGGCTAGGTGCATGTTTCACCACAAAAAACATGGTTCATCGCTACAACATGTCCAATGAAAAAAAATGTAACGGGATCGGTACAAAAGGGTTTGAATGCTGTTTAGAGAAGGCCTCCACTCATCACTGGTGAATCATACGTCATCGCTCGTCACAGGCAACGAACCCGTAGCCTCTACGCCGCTTGATTCCCTGGTGGATGATATGACTGCCAGCAACGCACAATATCCCGGCAGCAATTTCTACCCGCAGGAATTTATCACCCTGCTCGAAAAATCCATTCAGGATGTTATCTCGAACCATACGTCTGGCTCACTGCTCATTGTATCCATCAGCAACCTGGCGATGATTATCAATGCCTACGGGCATGATACATCGGAGATCGTGATGCATGACCTGATGAAAATGATTGAAGCCATGCTCTCTCCCGGCGAGACGGCGCACCGCCTGCAGCGCGACCAGATCGGCATTATCCTGACCAACAGCTACCCCGAAGATGCGCAGCTGATTGCCCGCCGCATCCATAACACCATCCAGAATTTTGGCCGCGACAGCTTTGCTACCGCCGCCCTTTATATTATCGGCACCATCGGCATTGTCAGCTTTCCGCTGGAAACCACCAGTTCGCATGACGCGCTGGATAAAGCCTATGTCGCCGTGCACTCATTGCAGAGCAGCCCGTACCGCACCTATGAAATGACCCGCATGGAAGCAGGCCAGTGCCGCCAGCAGATGGGCCTTGCCAATTACCTGTTCAAAGCCTTCAAGGAAAAGCGCCTTCGCCTTGCTTACCAGCCGATTATACGCAGCAAAACGGGGGAAACCGTCCATTATGAAGCATTGCTTCGCCTGGTAAACCAGACAGGCAAAATCAGTTCTGCCGGCGCGCTTATTCCAATCGCTGAAAAAATGGGCCTGATCGACCTGATCGATACCATGGTGATGGAAATGGTGATTGATGAACTGCGCGCCCATCCCGGTGTGTCGCTGGCCTTCAACGTATCCAACCTAACCACGGAAAATGCCACATGGCTTGACCATATCGCACATCTGCTGAAAGATTCGCCGGAAGTGGCGTCACGCCTCATCGTCGAAATCACGGAAACCGCCGTGCACCGCGACCTGCGCCGTACCGCCTTTTTCGTCGCCTCCCTGCAAGCGCTGGGCGTACAGATTGCCCTCGACGATTTTGGCTCGGGCTATACGTCTTTCCGCCAGTTAAAGGCACTCTCGGTAGACATGGTGAAAATTGACGGCGTGTTTGTCAAAGATCTGGCGCAAAGCGCTGACAACCAGTTCTTTGTAAAAACCCTGCTCGATTTCGCGCAAGGCTTTGGCCTGGAAACCGTCGCCGAATTCGTAGAAAACGGTGAAATCACCAAGATCCTGATGGAAATGGGGGTCGATTACATGCAGGGCTATTACTTTGGCAAGCCGATCAATCATCGCGCATGGCTGAACGAAGGCGAATATAAAAGCGAATAAGGTGAGCCACTTAGCGGCTGCCTGCATCGCTTTTTCAACAAATCGTTGATTATTTCGCCTGTTTCCCCTAATCCCTAGGCATTATTTTGGCGAATGCCGCTTTAGCTCAGTTGGTAGAGCAACGGTTTTGTAAACCGTAGGTCGTTGGTTCGAGTCCGACAAGCGGCACCATCCTCCTCGCAGTTTCCCCCTTCCGGGACATCACAACCAGTCATAGACCTAAGTGCTCACGCGACTACCCGCGTAATCACACCAGAAAGGTCTTATATGGCAGATTTACTACCTCCCCAATATTGGTACACCGGCTCCACGCTCTGGGCAGCGGTGCCGCACCGCGATCCCCTTACCGCCTATACGGTAGGTGATCTTGTAAAAGTGCATCCCGTGTATATCACCGCAGGCCAGGAACGCATCTTCGTAGCCAGCAGCACAGGCACCAGCAGTTCGTCGTCGTCTGGCTCTATGGATATTAACCAGGGCGCACGCACCATTGACAATACCGTCGTATGGTTTGAATGCACCGGCCAGCCATCGATGAATGGTGACGCCGCTAATACCCAAAGCTGGAATGCCGCGCAGAATAATACGGTATCGCTTGGCCGCATTATCAAAAACACCAGCAGCACCCATTATTTCGTGGCCACCACCGCCGGCACCGCAGGCAGTTCAGAGCCGTCATGGAACACCACAGCAGGCGTTACCACCAGCGATGGCAGCGTTACCTGGACCTGCCTTGGCGCCGTCGGTAATTTCTCCGCCTGGGGCGCACCGCATGCTCTCTTACCCAATGCGCTGCGCACAAATTGGGGTTCCAAAGCGGGCGATAAACATTTTGTATCGGATAATCATGCAGAAACTTCTAGTGGCTGGGGTCCTTTTATTCCTGGCACCGGTACGGCACAAAGCTATATCATCTGCGTGGATGATAGCAGCGCGCCGCCAACAGCCATGGCAACCACCGCTTCCATTACCTCTACGCAGGGCTTAAGCTTTAGCAGCAATGGCTACTGCTATCTCTACGGCCTGAACTTTACTGCTCAAACCAGTATTAATAATCAATGCGATGCAATGGTGTTTGAAAGCTGCAATTTCACGCTTACAGGCAGCAATACAATCTCCTTGACCAGTGAGAATGCAACGGCACAAAAGGCCATTTACAAAGAATGTAACTTTGTATTTGCCAATGCGAATAGCTATCTCACTACGAACAACGGCGATGTGGAAATCATTGGTGGATCGATCGCCGCAACCGGCACCGTGCCGGATTATGTCTTCTTCTTCCCTAATGTGAATGTGTGCGATATTTTGGTACGTGATTGCGACCTATCGGCAATCGACACCAACCTGGTTTATATGCCTGGGCCTAGCCACAACGATATCATTTTTGCTTATTGCAAACTGGGTAGCGGCGTAACCATTGGCGATGGCGATGCCTATGGCCCGAATACCAGAAACATCCGCCTGCATAACTGCGATAGCGCGGCCACCAACTACCGCATGCACACCCAGAGCTTCATGGGTATAAGCCGTCAGGACACGGGTGTTTACTGCGATGATGGCGCAAGCGACGGTACCACGCCGATCAGCTGGAAGATTGAAAGCACCGCCTATTCCAACTACTGGCAGCCATTCGTATGCGAGCAGATTTTCCAGTGGGTGGAAGATATTGGCAGCCCGCTGACGGCAACGGTTGAAGTCGCTGGCGGCACCTCGCTGACCGACGGCGATATCTGGATGGAAATCGAGTATATGGGCGATACCGCCTCCCCACTCGGCTTCCGCTCCGATAACCGCAAGTCTGATGTGCTGGCCTCAGCAACCACGCTTAGCAGCAGCGCTGCCAGCTGGACAGGTTCACCTGCGGTCACCCAGAAGCTGGAAGTCACCTTCACGCCGGAGATGAAAGGCCCGATCAAGGCACGCGTGTATGTGGCAAAACCAAGTGCGACCATCTATGTCGATCCGCTGATCAGGTTAGCGTAAATGGCAGCTGCGTCGTACCTTATCCCTGAAAAGGGCTATGTGAATGAAACCCAGACCGGCAAGGATTATTTAATCCCCGAGCAGGGTTACATCAATGAAATGCGTGGGCAGGTCAATCCCAATAGCAGGAAACAATATCTGATTCCTGAGAAAGGCTACATGAACGAAACCTTAAACGGGAAACAATATGTGATTCCCGAGCAAGGCACTATCAACGAAACGCGGAGCGATCCGTAGCATTCAGCAGCGCAGTCCGTCCTCGCGGCGGGCTGCGCCAGCCTTTAGCCTTCAGAAAGCATGCTGGCGCGCACGGGCGTTGCCGAAAGATAATGCAATACGGCCATGGCTTCAGCCGCACCGTTTGCCGGAATATTGCAGGTGACTTCGCCGGTCTGGTCATTGGTGGCAATGGAATAGGACGGTTTAATGCGCACCCCGCGCTTCGGCGCGGCATAGATAGCACTATGCACTGCATTGCTGAATGCACGGTATTTGCCGCGCTCAATGCGGCTTTCCCCATCATGGGTATCTTCCCCGCGCAGGTCGGCGCGTATGAACAGGCCGCCCTTGCCGTCATTGGTAATACGCATGGTAAGTTCGATCTCGCTCCAGG
>JAGVKI010000186.1 GCA_020050695.1 Alphaproteobacteria bacterium
CACGCCGTAGCTTCCAGTTCTCGAAGCGCTAATACGCTTTACTGGGGCTTACTGGTCAAATTCAGAAAAAAGGCGCCAGTTGGCGCCTTTTTTTGTATGTTGGAGAAATATTATGGATAAGAAGATCAGGATCGCAATTCTAGGTGCAAGCGGCTATACGGGCGCAGAACTCGTGCGACTGCTATTGCCGCACCCGGGCGTTGAGATTTCCATGCTGACCGGCGATAGCCAGGCAGGCAAGGAAATGGGCGAGGTCTATCCCCAATTCCAGTTTGCCCAGCAGAATAACAAGCCATTGCCGCGCCTTGTATCGCTGGAAAATGCAGACTTTGGCGCCATCGACCTGGTGTTCTGCTGCCTGCCACATGGCACGACGCAAACGGTGATCGCAGCACTTCCGGCCCATTTGAAAGTAATCGATTTGTCGGCGGATTTCCGCCTGTCTGACGCAGATGAATACGCCAAATGGTATGGGCATGCCCACCAGGCATTAGACCTTCAGAAAGAGGCTGTCTATGGCCTTACCGAAGTGGCGCGTGAGCAGGTGAAAACAGCGCGCGTGGTGGCTAATCCAGGCTGCTACCCAACCTCTGCAACGCTACCGCTTATTCCGTTGCTGGCGGCTGGATTGATTGAAAAAGACGGCATTATCATTGATGCGAAATCGGGTGTTACTGGTGCGGGCCGCGCAGCCAAACAGGCGACGCTGTTTTCGGAAATCAATGACGGCATCAGTGCCTACGGCATTGCATCGCACCGCCATACACCTGAGATTGAACAGACGCTGACGCGTGTGGCAAAAGCCCCGGTGGCAGTGACGTTTACGCCGCATCTGATGCCGATGAACCGTGGTATTTTATCGACGATTTATGTAAAGCTGTCGCGGGAGGCAACGGTGGCAGATGCCCGTGCAGCGCTTGAAAAAGCCTATGCGAACGAAGCCTTTGTTCATGTGCTGTCGGAAGGAAAAACGCCGTCCACCCATCAGGTGCGCGGCACGAATGACTGCGTGATGAATGTATTTGCCGACCGTGCGTCGGGCAGAATTATCCTGGTCTGCGTTATTGATAACCTGGTCAAGGGCGCATCAGGCCAGGCGGTGCAGAACATGAACGTCATGTATGGCTGGCCGGAGAATACAGGCTTGCAATTAACGGCTGTTTTTCCGTAAACTGCAGCATGAGCCAAAGCCCCAATAAACCATACATCCTTACCTATCGTGGTGATTACAACCCCTCGGGGGTATCGCCCGTTATTTCACCGCAGGCATTTATTGCCCCGGGAGCAGCTGTGATTGGCGATGTGCATATCGGCGCTGATACCGGCGTGTGGTTTGGCTGCGTTATTCGCGGCGATGTACAATCCATCCATATTGGTGAACGCACGAACATTCAGGACGGCACTATTATCCATGTCACCCGCGATACGGGGCCTACCCGTATCGGATCTGGTGTAACCATTGGCCACTGCGTGCTGCTGCATGCCTGCACACTGGAAGATAATTGCTTTATCGGCATGCGGGCAACCGTTATGGACGGGGCGGTGGTTGAGTCCGGCGCGATGGTTGCTGCCGGGGCCCTGGTTACTCCCGGCAAACGTGTGCCCTCGGGCCAGCTATGGGCAGGCAGTCCGGCCAAGTATTTCCGTGACTTAACCATTGAAGATCAAGCATTTTTTCCTGTTTCTGCCGAAAACTACGTGCGCCATGCGCGAGAATACCTGGCGCTAAGTCTCTGATCTTTCGAGACATCACTTTCATAAATTGTTCACATTCCTTGCGTGTTTTTAGGCTAGAATGGTAGTGTGTAAAAATAGGTTTATGGCGTAAATGAGCGATAGTGCTATCCATAGCGTGGTGAGTGAAGGCCAGCATTTCCTGGGTAAGAACCTGGGTATGGCTGTGTCTAAAGGCTCGCTTAGTGTGCTCAATGACGGGCATGCCGTTACGCATGGCCTGCACGGTACGCTTGCTGCTGTAAATGAGGTGGGTGCCAAATGGGGCCTTTCCGGCGGTGCTGCTGTTATGGGCGGTCTTGGCGGCTTGCTCACCATGGGCGCAGTTGGCGTAATCAGCGCCGCTGTTGCGCAGATGGATTACCTCCATGAAATTTCTAAAATCAAAGATACCTATCGTCATGAAATAGCGGCCAAGAAGGGAAAAGATCCCAAGTCCGTTACCAATGATGATCTGCATGACCTTGCCAAAAGCGATCCGGAAAAGGGTATTGAAGGCAATAAGATCATTGCTGAAGAAATCGCCAAAAAGAAAAAAGAACGCACTGTTGGGGTATTGCTTTCAGCGGGTGCGACTGCTGCGTCTTTTGGCGTGCTTGCGACGATTCTGGGTAATGTTGCAACCCACAACGCACTTTATGCAGTAGCCGAGACGGCAGCTGCTGCGGTCGGTCTTCCGGGCGCTGGCGGTGCCTTGTTCCTGATTGGTGAAGTTGTGGTAGGCATGGGCATCTATAATGCCGTAAAGCAGCCGCTGCACTGGGTAAGTCATAAGTTGCTGGGGCTTGATAAAGAAACTACCCATGACAAGATTGCTACGATCCAGGCGGAACTCAATAAAGGCAAAGGCGTTTCACAGGAGCAGGTGCTGGATGTGTATATAAGCGCCAATAAAGATCTCGGCGAACTGGTGCAGAACCAGTATGGCAAAGCCTATGAGGCTATGGATTATCCTGAGCGCCAGCGTGTTGCCGCCGAAGTAGGTAAGCTGGTGCCACTCGAACAGCTCACCACTGATATTAACGCCCGCAGGTATGATGTAGGCGAACTGGCATTTGCCGTTGAAGGCAAAACTTCTGGCTATGTACCTGATACGGATAACAAGCATAACAGCTGGATGGAAGGCATGGCCTCCAAAATGCTGGCCATGTTTGACATGAAAAAACGTCCTCAGCAGCAGGCGGCTCCTACCCAGGCAGCCACTCAGGAATCATGGCATCCAGCGCAGGAACAGACGGGTAAAAAGACGTTCGTTGAGCGCTATGCGGGCGGCAGCAAGGCAACGTCCCTTGGCCATGTTGAGCGTTTAGACCAGGCGCGTGAAAACCCGGCTATTGGCACCCAGCTGGCATAAGCTGATCTTCATTTAATTTAAGCAGTGAATGTTTTGACCGTATGGCCATGCCCCAGCGGCCCATGGCGTTTTCCCAGTTGCGGGGCACTCTGGATGGCTTTGAGCACATAGGCGCGTGCGCGCTTGATGGCTTCCACCAGTGACATGCCCTGCGCAAGGCCGGTGGCAATGGCAGAGGCAAGGGCGCAGCCGGTGCCATGGGTATGCATGCTGTTGATGCGCGGCTGCTTGAATATATCGCAGGTTTTTGGCGTCATCAGAATGTCTGTTACGGTTTTTCCTGAATCCAGATGCCCGCCTTTTACCAGCACGGCTTTGCAGCCTGATTTGAGAATATCGGTGGCGGCGCGTTTCATGTCGTCGATAGAAGTAATGCTGATGCCTGAGAGATACTCCGCCTCTGGTATATTGGGGGTAACAAGCGCGGCGATGGGAACCAGGCGTTCCTGGAGCGCGGATAAAGCGTCTGGCGCGAGGAGGGCAGCGCCGCCCTTGGCAAACATGACCGGATCAAGCACCAGCGGCTTGGTGTTGGCGTAGGGGGCAATGCAGCTTGCCACTTCTTCGATCACGCTGGATTTATGCAGCATGCCAGTTTTGAAGGCATCAGCGCCTATATCGTTCATCACCAGCGTAATCTGCTGGCGGATAAAATCTTCTGAAACGTCGTGGATACCAAACACGCCAAGGGTGTTCTGTGCCGTCAGGGCGGTGATGGCGGTAGCGGCATATCCGCCAAGGCAGGTAACGGTTTTAATATCTCCTTGAATGCCAGCGCCCCCGCTCGAGTCTGACCCGGCAATAATCAGCACCCGGCCCCTGGGCTTAGAGCTGGAGGCTTTAGCCATTGCCAGCGACCTTACGAACCGATTCGCAAATATCATCTACCAGATGCGTGATCTGCGCATTGTCCTCACCTTCTGCCATAACGCGGATAAGCGGTTCGGTGCCTGATTCACGAATAAGCAGGCGGCCCGAAGTGCCAAGCGCCTTTTCAGCGGATGCGATGGCTTGCTTTACTTGCGCGCTGGCAAGCGGTGAGGTGCCCTTGTAAGGCACGTTCTTGAGTATCTGCGGCAGCGGGGTGAATAATTTTCCGCACATCGAAAGTGGCTTTTGTGATTCCTGCATATAAGCCAATACCTGCAATGCAGCGATAATGCCATCCCCCGTGGTGGTATAATCAGACATGATAATATGGCCTGATTGTTCACCGCCAATGTTATAGCCGTGGGTGCGCATATATTCGAGCACATGGCGGTCGCCGACTTTGGTGCGTGCCATGGTCAGGCCAATGCTGTGCAAATAGCGTTCCAGGCCTATATTGCTCATGACCGTGGTAACCAGCCCGCCGCCGCGCAGAATACCGCTTTCATGGCAGTGGGTTGCAATCATCGCCATCAGCTGGTCTCCGTCGGCGATATGGCCTTTTTCATCGCAAATGATAACGCGGTCTGCATCACCATCGAGCGCGATGCCGATATGGGCTTTTTCCCTGAGTACGGTTTGGCACAGCTGCTCAGGTGCGGTAGAGCCGCAATCCTTGTTGATGTTAAAGCCGTCCGGCTGCACGCCGATAGGAATGACCTTTGCGCCCAGTTCCTGCAGGATCAGCGGGCCAACATGATACCCCGCGCCGTTAGCGCAATCGACCACAATGGTAAGGCCGTCAAGGGTCAGTGTTTTGGGGAAAGTGCTTTTAGCAAATTCGATGTAACGGCCCTGCGCGTCATCCAGGCGCTTGGCGCGGCCCAGCTTGTCTGGCTTGGCGAGGGCTTCATAATGATTGCTCGCAATCAACTGCTCAATGGCTTTTTCATGTTCGTCGGAAAGCTTGTAGCCATCCGGGCCAAACAGCTTGATGCCATTATCCTTGTAAGGGTTGTGTGATGCCGAAATCATTACGCCAATGTCAGCGCGCATGGAGCGCACCAGCATAGCCACGGCTGGCGTTGGCATCGGGCCAACCAGTACCACGTCCATCCCTACAGCGATAAAGCCAGCAGTCAGGGCTGGCTCGATCATATAACCGGAAAGGCGGGTATCCTTGGCAATGACGACGCGGTGGCGGTGATCCCCGCGAAGAAACTGCTGGCCTGCCGCCATACCCACTTTCAGGGCGATATCAGCAGTCATGGGATGGGCATTAGCGGTGCCGCGAATACCATCTGTACCAAATAACTTCATGGCCCTACCTGCTAAGCGCTGGCCGCAGTTGCGTCATCATCATCATCCGACTTGCGGCTGCGTGATGAGGGCAATGATGACCTGCCTGCCTTGGGTTTGTTACCTTCGCTGTCAATGCTGTGCTGGCGAATCGGCTCACCTTTGACCAGCGCAGTGATTTCATCGCCGGTCAGGGTTTCATATTCCAGAAGCGCTTTGGCTATGCGGTGCAGTTCATCCATATGCTTGGTGAGGATTTCCTTGGCCTGGGTATGCGCACCTGCCACGATTGATTTAACTTCGCTGTCGATCAGCGCGGCCATATCGTCAGACAGCGAGCGTGAAGGCTGCCCCATACTGTAACCAAGGAATACTTCCTGGTTATCGCCATTGCCATAAAAGACCGGGCCAAGTTTCTCGCTCATACCCCATTCGGTTACCATGGCGCGTGCCAGGTTGGTGGCGTATTTGATGTCTGAAGAGGCACCGCTGGATACGCGGTCATGGCCAAAGATAATTTCTTCTGCCACGCGTCCGCCCATGGAAACGGCCAGATCGGCATACATCTTGTCACGCAGGTAGGAAAGCTTATCGGCTTCCGGAAGGCGCATTACCATGCCAAGTGCACGGCCACGCGGAATGATGGTCGCCTTATGGATAGGATCGGATGCCGGGCAGAAAATAGAGACCAGTGCATGCCCACCTTCGTGATAGGCGGTCATTTTCTTTTCTTCCTCGCTCATCACCATGGATTTGCGCTCAGCGCCCATCATGACTTTATCCTTGGCTGCTTCGAGTTCGCGCATGGTTACCACTTTTTTGCCAAGGCGGGCAGCAAGCAGTGCCGCTTCATTTACGATATTGGCAAGGTCAGCACCGGAAAAACCTGGGGTGCCACGGGCGATAACGCGCGCGTCCACATCGGGTGCCTTGGGCACTTTGCGCAGATGCACTTCCAGAATCTTGGCGCGGCCATTAATGTCTGGATTAGGCACTACGATCTGGCGATCAAAACGGCCCGGACGCAGCAGCGCTGGGTCAAGCACGTCAGGACGGTTGGTTGCAGCGATAATGATAACGCTTTCATTGGCTTCAAAACCGTCCATCTCCACCAGCAACTGGTTGAGGGTTTGTTCTCGTTCGTCATTGCCGCCGCCAAGACCGGCACCACGATGGCGCCCTACAGCGTCAATTTCATCGATGAAGATAATGCATGGCGAATTCTTTTTGCCCTGTTCAAACATATCGCGCACGCGGGATGCACCCACGCCTACGAACATTTCCACAAAGTCAGAACCTGAAATGGTGAAGAACGGCACGCGCGCTTCACCTGCAATAGCGCGGGCAAGAAGCGTTTTACCCGTACCCGGTGGGCCTACCAGCAGGCAGCCACGAGGAATCTTACCGCCCAGGCGCTGGTATTTCTGCGGATCACGCAGGAAATCCACCAGTTCATGGAGTTCGTCCTTGGCTTCTTCGATACCCGCTACGTCTTCAAATGTAACACGTTCGGTTTTTTCGGTAAGCAGACGAGCCCGCGATTTGCCAAAGCCAAGTGCACCGCCGCGGCCACCGCCGGACTGCATCTGGCGCATAAAGAAAATATATACCCCTATGAACAGCAGGATAGGGAACCAGGAAAGCAGCATGCCCCATACCGAGTCCATTTTGCCGTCATCTGTGTAGGCCTGAATTTTTACATTCTTAGCCGCAAGCCTGTCTACCAGGTTTGGATAATCAGGTGCCTGGGTCAAAAAGGACATGCCGTCCGACATATGGCCGGTAATGCTGGCGCCTTTGCCCATGTTATTGCGAATCGTTACATCGGTTACCTGGCCGTCATCGACCTTGCCCAAGAAATCGGAGAAGGGAACGCGCGTGTACCCGCTATTTTCGATACCGCCTTCGAACATGTTGAACAAGGCGACGAGCAATATGCCCACAACCAGCCAGATAAAAAGATTTTTGCCGTAATTAGGCACGATACATATACTCCGAAAGGTTAATGAGGTAACTCAAGGCTCAGGCTCCAGAATTTCTTCCGGAATTTCGTATAGTAATTGGTTGTTTATTCATACCCGAAAACGCGTTTCCAGCAAGCGCTTTTGCAGGTGTGAAACGGATCTTACAGGTAGTGTGGCGGTAATCAGGATGCCGGTAATTGATATGGGGAACGCAGACCAATTCTTCAAGATCCCACAAAACAGGTAAGACATTCAGCACCTGCCGCTCAGGAAGCCAGGGCAGGTGAGGGCGCAAGTTCTTGATTATCCTTGCGCCTGCTGCGCCCAGCATGCTGATTTGCAGCGGCTGCGCATGGTTGTGCGATAGCTCAAAACGCCCATCCCACAAAACAGGCTGATGGGGAATTAGCAGAATAGGTGGCTGGGCAGCGCGCGGTTCGCGGCAGATAAGCACTATGTCAGCGGTAACGGGAACAAACTGCAAACCTGCAAGGGTGCGTTTCTGAAGAGGCGTTTTGCTAAGCAACTGGGAATGCAGTAACTCAAGCTTACCGCTGCGAATGGCATATTCCTGCCCGGCAATGGTTTGCACAAGGCCTGAAAGCAGGCGCAGCCTATATTCAGGTGCAAGCTGGCTAAAGGCGCAAAGGGCAAGCGTTGCATAGCCTTCGGGGAAGACATGCATGCATTTAGTTGCGCAACTTGCCTGGGCTTTTTCCATATGGCTGCGAATCACCCCAAAGCGCATTGCGAGGCTTGAAGCCGTCCCAGGCAAATCAGTTGGATAACTGACGCCAGAAAGATTGCGGCGAATGACATTGCGTGTGTAGTACGTACTTTGGTTGCTTGGGTCTTCTACCCATGGGGTATCGGAGTCGGTCAAGGTTGCTTGCAGCCGTGCTTTGGCAATAGCGAGCAGCGGGCGCAGCAGGCGAAGGCTTGGGTAATAGGTGATGGCAGGCATGCAGGCCAGTCCGCTGATACCGCTGCCGCGTGCTAACCGGAAGAATAAGGTTTCCGCCTGGTCATCCTGATGGTGGGCGGTCATCAGGTGCATGACATGGTTGCGACTGCACCAATCCGTCAGCAGGTCATAGCGGGCATTGCGCGCCTGCATCTGTACAGCGCTGGAAAGGGCAGGCGTATGCCAGTGCAGCGTATGATGTTCAATGCCGCGCTCTGTGCAAAGATGTGCAACCTTTTGTGCTTCTGCCGCCGATTCGCTGCGCAGGCCATGATCGACAGTAAGTGCAATGATTCGGCCCTGGCGTGTTTTTGCCCATGTATGCGCAAGTTGCACCAGCGCCATGCTGTCAATGCCGCCAGATACGGCGACTGCAATAATGGGACGCTGCTCAAAAGGCGCAAAGCGCGCCATGGACACATCAAATTCCGCAGCGCTGACGGCTAGTGCATCAGGCGTGGCTGGCTGGTTATTGTCCCTTACAGGCAATGCGTTTTTGTTCCTGGGTAGCACGTGTGGCAATGTTCTTGGAGGATTTCATGAACTTGGTTGCCAACTGCTCAAGCACTACGCAGGCTTCCTTATCACGCTTCAGGGCGCTAAGTGACATGGCCAGCTTCAGCAGGTTGTCGGCAGCCTTGGGGCCGTCGGGAAGGGCTTCAAAGCCCTGGCGAAACATGTCGGCGGACTTAACATAGTCACGGCGTATATAATGGGTTTCGCCCTGCCAGTAAAAGGCATTACCTACCAGCGGGTCCTTGGGGTATTTCTGGGTGAATTCAGCAAAGGCATCGGCTGCTTCTTTGTACTTGGTCTGGTTCAGCAGGCGGAAGGCGTAATTATAATATTCACGCGGGGTAGAAAAATCACCCGCGTTGCTTTTTGCTTCGCTGCTAGCGGCGTCGGTGCTGGCAGGTTCAGTGCTATCCATGCTTTGGCCAGCATCACTGGCAGTGCCTTCGGTTGTAGCGGGCGTAGCAGGCGCGGCTGCGGCTGGCTGTTTATGTAAATCGTTGAAGCGCATTTCAATATCGCGCTGCATCTTTTCCATATTTTCATTCAGGCGACGTACCTGGAAATCATTTTCTTCGGTTTTGCCACGCAGGTTGCGCAGTTCATCTTCAATCGTGCTGATGCGCACTTCCAGCTGGGCATCGCCGGTGCCGCCGCCGCTGGCATCAGGGGTGACTTCGCCGCGTGACAGCTGGCGCTGGATAATCTGCAGGTCGCGCTCTAAGCGTTCCATGCGTTGATTGGCCTGGGCAGACTGGGCCTGGGCGCCAGAGGTGCAAAGGGCAGTAGAGATCATGAGTATGGATAAAGCCTTAAGCGTGCGGCTATGAAACGGGCGGGGAAGTGCGGTTTTAATCATATCGGCCTAGGTGAAGAGGTGAAACATTTCGATATAATAATGGATTACGCAGAAAATTCCAAAGGATTCTTACGTAAATGCAGCCCTGAAAACAATTCGCCCCGCCGGGAAGCCCAGGCGGGGCGATATTGCTTAAACGCTTTAAGCGTTAATTACTTCGCGGTAACAACCGTTACGCCACGACGGTTCTGGCCAAAAGCCGACTCGTCGCTGCCGATAACAGCTGGGCGTTCTTTGCCGTAGCTGATGGTCGAAATGCGCTTGGAAGAAACGCCCAGGCCAGCCAGGTATTTCTTGGTAGCGGTAGCACGGCGTTCACCCAGTGCAATGTTGTATTCGCGGGTACCGCGTTCATCGCAATGACCTTCAACGGTCACGTTAACGTCAGGGTACTGCTTCAGCCAAGCTGCCTGGCGCTGCAGGGTGCTCTGGCCTTCGGAAGAAAGGGTGCTGCTGTCGTAAGCGAAGAATACGCGGTCACCTACGTTCTGGCTCAGGTCTTCCTGGGTGCCTGGCGTAGCCGGGCCCATGCCGCCTTTACCGTCAGCACCGCCGGAGCCAGTACCGTTTTCGCAAGCTGCGAGGAGGAAGAGAGCTGAAACTACAGCAATCGATTTAGCAAAAAGATTCATGGGATAACTCCTAAAAAAGCCGATTTTTATATTTTATGCATTGCCAATTTATTGAAGGCCACTCGCTCGCGTAATCTTGACATGGTATTATATGTCAACCACTTACGCATATGAGCAAGCCACACTAAATGGTTTGACTACATGAATTACCGTAATCTGGCTATAAATCAATCGCTACTTGCCAGCCTATGCTAGAAATACACTGCCTTGTGTTATAACGGCAACAGTGGCGACCAGGCCGGATCGGATGCGTCCATGGGGGTTAAAGCCTCACGGAGGTTGTAACCGGTCACGTCCACGGTATAGACGCGCACATGTCCGCCCCTGCCAGCGCTGTTAGGGAACTGGCGGTGGAAGGTGATTACGCGGCCATTAGGCGACCAGCTTGGGCCCTCATCCAGGTAGCTTTCGGTAAGGGTGCGTTCGCCGCTGCCATCGGGGCGCATGACGCCAATATAGAAGCGTCCGCCGACCATTTTAGTAAAGGCGACCAGATCGCCGCGCGGGGACCAGACGGGGGTACCGTAACGGCCATTGCCAAAGCTGATACGCTTCACATTGCTGCCATCCGCATTCATAATATACAGCTGCTGTGAGCCGCCGCGGTCAGAGTTGAAAACGATCTGCGAACCGTCCGGCGAGAAGCTAGGGGAGGTATCAATCGTACCGCCGCCGGTAGTCAGGCGGATAAGCTGGCGTGAACGCAGGTCCATTTTATAGATCCAGGTGCTGCCGCCTTGAGCAATCGACATGACGACGGAGTTGCCGTCCGCTGAGAAGCGAGGCGCAAATGACATACCTTCAAAGCTGCCAAGGGATTCTTCGCGGCCAGTCTGCAGGTCGCGCAGGAATACACGTGGTTCCTTGCCTGCGTAGGACATATACAGGATCTGCTGGGAACTTGGCGAGAAGCGCGGGGTCAGCACAAGGCTTTTGCCATCGCTTAAGTATTTATGGTTCTCACCGTCCTGGTCCATGATGG
>JAGVKI010000269.1 GCA_020050695.1 Alphaproteobacteria bacterium
CTTGAAGATGCCGCCAAGAAGCTGGCAGAACTTTCCGCCGATATGGAATTCCGCCCGCTGCATACAGAAGTGGAAAAAAGGCTGCTGGAAAAATGGGTAGCCATCCGTGATGAAGGCGGCATTAATCCCGGCGGCCTGCAAAGCACAACAAAAGAAGCGCGCCGCATAGAAAACGAAAAAAGAAAATCGTTCTCAGAGCGCCCGGATGCCTACCTGTTATCCAATACGATCTTCCATGTGCTGCCTATCATGCCCGCCTGTTATGACGTGCTGGGGACGTCCGCAAAACATTTCGAGCCTGAGCAGATAAAGCAGGAAGCCAGCGCACTTTTTCCCTCGGCGCTCTACGCTTATAAGCTAGGCACAGGCGCCAAGTTCATGAGTTATTTTCGCAGTTCCTGGCTGGAAAACCAGCTATGGCACAAGCTTGCCGATCAGGTAAGCAATGATGCGCAAAGCGATGTTTCCCTCAACCAGCTGATGGGCTCAGGTGCCAAGTCAGACGGCGCAGAACTTGGCAACCTACTTGCGGACGAAAAAGCAGATAACCCGCACGATATGGTCGCGCTAGCCGATATGTGGAGCGCAGTATCAGTTATCATGAAGCAGAAATTACGGCCACGTGAAGTCGAGGTCATACGCCTGCGGTATGGCCTGGCTGATGATTTCAAACCGCACAGCAGGGAAGCGGACGCGCCCCAGCCTATGACGCTGGAAGAAGTGGGCAGGCAGCTGCATATTACCAGGGAACGCGTGCGCCAGATTGAAGAAACCGCCATGCGGCGGCTGCTTCACCATACCAACGACATCCGCAACAGTCTGGATGACGACAAACCGCCCATGGTTATCCCTACCCCTTCTGCGCCTTTAGTGAAGCCTCAGGGCACCCCTTCTGCCTTTGATGTCGGCAAGGGCGATATATTGCTCAAGCAGGTGCGCCAGATGTATGAGAATGAAAGCCTCATCGACGATACGCTGAAGAATTCCTTACCCCAAACGGCTGTGCATCGGGCAGCCTTAGCCCTTAAAGCCATTGGCATTCCTATGCCTCCCTATCCCGACACGCATGAAAACCCACCACCGCATCTGGAACAGAATTATATATGCGGCATGCTCACCAGCCCGGACACGATGATACCGCATGTCCGGCTCAATTACCCGCCGCATACGCGCCTTGGCCAGATACTAAAAATAATCACCTCATCACCGGACGTGGCACCGCCTGTAATAGACGTGGTACCGCCTGTAATAGCGGACGAACCTGTTATTACCCCGCCAGAGCTGGCCCCAGAATCAACCCCAGAATCACTCCCGGAATCAATCCCGGAATCAATCATCACTACAACCGCGCCCATAAGCCAGGAAGCCGCCATAGCCAAGGCCCGTCAGGCATACGCAGAAATGGAAACCTATTCCTGGGAGCGTGCGAGGGATATTGCAGAAAGCTTATTCCTTGATCTGGTGCAGACCATCCAGACGCCGAACATGCCGGCGAGACTTCAGGAAAAAACAGAAGGCAAAGTAGGCCGCTCTTCCTTCATGCGGTGGCTGAAGGAAAAAGGCACATACAACCCCGATTCACTGGTCAACGGCAATGGTATTGATCCCCTGGTGCGCGGCGTCGTAGCACCGCCATTACAGGATGCCGCGGCTAATTTCCTGCTGGGAATCCCATGGGAAAACAAAGACGCCAGCATGCCTGACCAGATCCTCTATGCCCAGTCACATGATATGGATGCGGCAGCTTTCTTCAGGCTTACGCGCTACCAGAGACGGCTCAACACCCGGGACTACGCCGATGACCTTGGCATTAATGCGACAGCACTCAGCAGCATCTCCTATGCACCCAAAGAACCCGGTGCAATTAATACCCGCACACCGGTAAAACCGATCCTCGATAGCATAGCACTGAAGCTGGGCCTGGCCCCTGCCGACACGGACGATACGACAGCATTACAGCGCGTAGCAAAAGACACAGCGACCTTGCGCAAAATGATCATCGGGATACCGCATGGCATCACACAGGATACGCTGAATAAATGCTTCGATTCGCACATTGCGGATAAGGCATTATTCGTCGATGAAGCGGCCAGCGGTAATGCGCGCGGACAGGCCATGGCACGGTTTTTTAAAACATTACGGCAGGTACATGGCCTGCGTGACCGGGGCGAACTGGGCGATGCCATTGCGGCGCATGCTAACTTAGGTGACAAAGTAGCCACGCAGATACGCGACCTGATACATTCTGTTGCTGTCCCCGAATCCGAGGCGAATAAAGACGTCGCCCGGGTAGAATATTCCCACCGTTTACAAAAAACCATGCAAAGCGCAGGGATCGCTGATGCGATTGCAGCCTTTGCCTTTCCGCAGTCACCCGAATTGCAAAGCAGGTGCAGGTTTTTCCTTAGCCAGGAACAGTACCGCCCCCATGCTACGCATCCTGATCATGTCAAGCAGGCGGGTGATGATTATCACTCTTACGGATTATAAGTCATATGTCAGCTGAGAACGCTTCAAACCCACACCGTATGCACGATAGCGATTGCAAAGTCGTCGTGCTTTCAGACCTGCATAAATACTCAGGCGTTTCCAATTTCAGCAAGGGAGATAACCCCTTCTTTGACCTGTATTACGATATTTACCTCGATGAGAATTTAGGCCCGATCCGCAAATTCGTGACCGAAATGAGTGCTAAAGAAAAGCAGGAAATCGAAGGGATTTTAGAAGCAAAATACTCGCGGGAAGAGTTAATAAATGAAGCCAGAAGCCGCCTGTCCCTCGACCAATGGGTACGCCTTAAAAATGAGCATGACCCTGAGGGACACTGGTCGCGTCGCCAGGAAGTATTTGAATCCTTCAAAACAGCAAATCATGTAGTGTTCAACGGCGATATCTTCGATATCGAATGCTGCAAAGACCCTAAGGAAAAAATCAAAGAAGCGGTTGAGTGGCTTAAAGAACGCATGCGCGAAGCGCCTGACACCACATTCCATTTCGTGCTGGGTAACCATGAAGCGTTCAGGCCGTTTATCGAAGCCATGGAAAAACTCGATAAATCCTCAGGCACCGGGGAAGACAAACGATTCCATTTCCACGAACATTACTTCCAGTTAAATGACAGCCTGTTTGTGCATGGCGATGAATATCTGGGTGTTGCAAAATACGTCCAGGCCTACAAAGACAAGGCCGATGGCCATGATACCGCTGCGGCTAACGACAACCCTGATGTGAAGGTTAAATCGAACGAAGGGCACCGCCGCCGCGAACTGAGCGAACTAAAACCCGTCGCGCGCGCCGCCTATGAATGGTTCAACGGCGTATACCATAAAACACAGAATGTATGGAAAGGGCTCGATAACACCATTTCCACCCTCTATGAGAAGCTGGAAGAATCGGATACCGAAGGCGTAAGCAAGGCGTTTGGCAAAAGTACCCATGTGTTTTCCGGCCATACGCATGAACCCTACGCCGTCCATCATAAGGACAAATATTTCTATAACACCGGGGCTGCCATTCAGTCACAATTTTCGCAGTTCCGCCCCCTATGCATCCAGATGGAAAAAGGTCTTACCACGCGCGTCGAACCGCTGCTGACAAAAGACAGGGAAAAGATCCTTCGGCGCACTGAACCTCATATAGATGAGGGTAAGGCAAAGAAATATTTCGTGGTCTCCGACCTGCACATGTTTGCAACCGGCGTATCGCGTTATGACTCCAAGCCAAAGCTTGGTAAGTCGATTGAAGCGGCCATGGAGAACGCCGATGTGATCGTATTGAACGGTGATATTTTCGAACTGTTCTACACCAGGGATATTCACGAATCGATGAACAAATCCATTGAGTGGCTCAAAGACCTGATAAAAAAATACCCTGAAAAAGAAATCCATTACGTACTTGGCAACCATGAGGGTGTGGACGCGTTTATCGAGAAGGTCAAAGACCTTGCCCACCACTCCAACAGCTTCCAATTCCATGAGCATGCCTACCAGACGCCGGACGGTAAAAATCTATTCGTCCATGGCGATGAGGTCATGCACGGTACATTCACCC
>JAGVKI010000014.1 GCA_020050695.1 Alphaproteobacteria bacterium
AAGCACAGTTTGCAGAAGCCTATCTCGATGACCACAAGCTGGTGGTCGATGACGGCAAATATGACCAGTCCTATTTAAATGACTTATCGCCTGACCAGCGGCGCCAGCTTGAACTTCTCGGCGATGAGGCACATAAACCCAAAAAACGAAAACGCGATGATGACAGCGATAAGCCCTGGTCAGCCAGGTTCCAGCAACGCCAGAAAAACAACGCCCGCCACAAAGAAATGGCTAATGCCTTTGAACTGACCGGGGATCCTGAACTGGATATGATGGTAGACCCGTCAGAATTTCGCCGCGTCCTCGACCTGGTGCATGCAAAGCGCCATCTGGACAACGCTTACGAAGACTTCTTGCAGGCTTTTGACGCAGGAACGCCCCTTGCCCAGCGACATAAGCTTTTAGAGATGCTCGAGCATCTGGGCGATCTCGATAGGGAAATCGGTTACAGCAAAACCGATCCGAATATCGAAGAAAACATCAAGAAAGGCCCCCTGGTGGAATATAAAATGGACGTCGGCGTAATAGCTAACGCATTGTCTGAAATAAGTACTGTGCTTAATGATCATCTGGGCATAAAAAACCAGCTTGCCAACGGCCTGCGTGATGATCCATTATTGGGCCAGTTTTTACGATAACATGATTTCAATTTTTTATTTTAAGACTTCGGGAGCACTACACCATGGCTAAAAAAGCAGGCGGCCTTGCCGTTGACCAACTCAAAAGCATCATCGCACGCGTTGAAAAGCTGGAAGAAGAAAAAGTAGGCATCAGCGCCGATATCCGCGACGTATTTGCCGAAGCAAAAGGCAATGGCTTTGACGTGAAAGCGATCCGCAGCATCCTCAAAATCCGCAAGATGGACGCCAGCGAACGCGAAGAACAGGAAACCATTCTGGACACCTACCTGCACGCCCTTGGCATGCTTCCGGAATACGAGGAAGAAGCAGCGTAATACTTGCCTGAAGCCTCCCCCAGCGTCCTTTACATTTGCGGTCCGACCGGCGGTGGTAAAACGGCACTGAGTATTGATATTTCGCGGCATATCCCTAACGCGATCTTTATCAACGCTGATACCATGCAGATGTATCAGGGACTTGAGTGTATGTCAGGCACGCCCTCTCCTGCGGAACTGTCTCAAATAGAGCACCGCCTGTTTGGCGTACTGCGAAGTGGGGATGCCTGCAGCCGTAGCCGATGGCTCGATATGGCAAAGCATGAAATCGAGGATGCGCTAGCACAGGGAAAGATACCCATACTTATTGGCGGTTCGCGCTCTTTCGCAGCCGAGCTTGCAAAAGCCGCCTATGGCCTCCAACTGGATGTAACGATGGATAACGCCATCACATACCCTCAAGAAGGTACTACTACGCACTTTCCGTACCAGTTATCAGCGATTGTGTTGGCACCGCCTGCCAATAAAGTCAACGCTGGAATTACCTATAAAATAGCAAATGATTTTGATCTCGCCATTGATGCTGTAACGGCAGCCAAGCTAGCTGGCCATGACTTCCAGAAGGGCGCAGGCATTACTATTGGCACTCGTGAAATAAACGCCTATCTCGATGGCAGTATAACCCGTCAGCACGCTATAGAAACAACTACCATACGTGCTATCCGCTATGCTGAAGAACAATATGCACTATTTGCTAAACTGGAAGATGCTATCAACCAGGCAAATCCTGGCAGTGCTCTGCGAATCACCTCTACAGTGCCCGATGAACGGGTCAGGCAGGCGATAGGGTTTATACAAAAACATTTTACGCAAGCTGCATCTAATAAATGGAGCCATTTAGCTGCAAAAACAAGCAAGCCCATAGGCCCCATATCCTTATAGCAGAACGCTACCTGTATTAAGTAAAATCACGCAGTTCCATATATTTAGCCACGCGTGCAAAACGCGCGTAGGCATATTGCATGGCATATATAAAGCCGCGCCTGCCGCGTAGCACATAGCCGCGCAGTATGTAGGTCTTGAAAAAGGCCATGGGAAATTCGGTGAGTAGTCTCAGGCATGGAAATTTCAGGCCTTTGATTTGCAGGTTATCGGCCTGGGCGCTGGTATAGCTGTTCATTTTATCTATGGCGTGCGAGAGGCTGCGGAACGAACGGTGCAGCACCGGCTGCGTGAGCATGGCGGTCAGCGCTGCCTCAATCTGTACCGAGTCATGCACCGGGCTGTCGGAAAAACGCCCTTCTTTTTTGTTATACAAACGCAGCACAAAATTCGTATGCGCGTTAAATACCAGCTTCTCTTCGCCCGGCAACAGGTCGCGTATACGCAGCACATAGCCAGCCATTATTGGGTTTCCCTTGCTGAAAAGCTCTATGATTTCCTGGGCAAGCTGCGGCGTTACTTCTTCATCAGCATCGAGATTGAGCACCCAGTCATTGCGGCACTGGTCTTCACCGAAGCGCTTTTGCAGGCCGTAGCCCTCCCAGCCGTGATATTGCGCGCGTGCGCCCAGCGTCTGCGCCAATGCCATGGTGCCATCAGTGCTGCCGCTATCAATAACAATCACCTCATCGACCCATTCGCGTACGCTTTCAATAGCGCGGCCAATGCGATCGATTTCATTATGGGCAATGATAAAAACGGAAAGAGGTAGTTTAATGGTCATACAAATAACTGTACGGGTTGCTAGGGATAGGTATAATTTGCACCCAAAGGCTTAAAAAGCAAAGACTAAAAACATGGCCAAGCGCCAAATGGAGAGTTGCCAGTGCATATCCTCAATATCATGCTAAGCCGGGGAAGTGGCGGCATCGAGCAGGCATTTGTCGATTACTGCGAAGGCCTGCAGCAGCGCGGCCATCGCATTACGGCGGTGACCCACCCAGCCGCCGCAGTGAACAAGCAACTCGAAGCCATTGGCGTATCCATCATTAGCCTGCGCAATTTCGGCGAATGGGACCCGCTGGCCGTTCACAGGCTACGCAAGCAGATTGGAATATTACATCCTGATATTGCCATAGCCCATGCTGGCCGCGCCTTCATACTCGCACGCAAGGCCATTACCAACCAATGCCCTCTGGTAGGCGTTGCCCATAATTACAATGCGCGCATCAGCCGTTTTGCAAAGGCAGATGGAACCTTTTCCATCACCCATGACCTGATCCGCCACCTTACGACACTTGGCCTACAGGAAAGCCGTATTTTCCATATCCCGAACATGGTGCGCTGCCATGAATTGCCGCACCGTGAATCCCGGCACAAACCGCCTGTTATCGGTGCCATGGGGCGCTTTGTAAAAAAGAAGGGATTTGACGTATTCATTGATGCGCTGACACTGGTCAAGCATCGCGGGTATAATTTCAAGGCCATACTCGCAGGTAGCGGCGCTGAGGAAAAAGCCCTGCGCGCCAAGATACGCGAAGCAGGCCTTGAAAACATTGTCAGCATGCCGGGCTGGGTAGAAGATAAGAAAGAATTTTTTAATAGCATAGATGTTTTCTGCCTGCCATCACTGCACGAGCCGTTTGGCATTGTGTTGCTGGAAGCGTTCATCCACGGGGTTCCCGTCATCTCCACCGACAGTGAAGGCCCACGCGATTTCATTACAGCGAATTTTGATGCGCTGGTTGTGCGTACCGGCAGCTCTATCGACATCGCCGATGCGATTATCAAAATGCTAGACGGCGAACATATGGCCGATGAACTGGCCGCCAATGCCTTTGCCAAAGCCAAAACGACCTATTCGATTGACGGTATCAGCGGGCGTATTGAAAAAGCGCTGCTTGCGGTTATCACCCGCTGGCGTAGCAAATCCGCATGAGCAGTCAGCCCGTAGCCTGCAAATTTCAGTGGCCTGTCTTTTTACTATTTGCAGCTACCGTACTTACTACTAACGGCCTGATTGCCTATTTCCTCGACGGTGCATTTTATTATTACCAGCCCCTCAATTACTCCCTGATCGGGGTTGCATGGGTGGGCGTTCTCGTCCGCCTGCGCTTCCACCCGGTTATTATTGGCCTGTCATTACTATCAATGACATTCTCGCTACTTCTTACCTCTACGCGCGACCCTGCATTCGATACCTATGACTGGGTGGGCCACCATTATTATATCACTTATATACTAAAGAATGGCTACCCCCCGCTACCTACCGATGGGTGGTCATCCCAGCATCCACCACTATATTATTACATTGCAGCACTGGTGCTTGGTTCTGGCATTGGGCAACAGCTATATACTCTGGCAGGGCTTAAATTGCTGACCTGCATCTGCATGCGCATGTTTTCTTTATTTGGACTGCTGTTAATACGCATGATGGTGCGTAGAAAATATATGCAATGGCTGTGTTCTGCCATGCTGCTGTTCTGGCCGCGCCTAGTTACGATAGGTGGATTTATTAATAACGACCCACTCGCCTACAGCTTTTGTGCTATCGCTACTTATTTTCTTTTCCGCTGGCGCATGGAAAACTTTCGTTCTGAGTGGTTAGGAACCGCTTTATGGGCATGCGCCTTAATGATGCTGACTAAAACCAATGCTGTCGTGCCGCTGGCGGCTATCGGACTTAGCGCTGCTTACGCACTTGCACGCGGCAATATTCGCTTTTTATCGCTGCGGGAGCGGAAAATTATTTGTCCGGCATTATTTGTTTTTGTTTCGGCAAGCTATAGCTTTGGGCGTATCCTCTATAACATCCCCGATGCCGTGAGCATTTTCTCGCCTAATGTTGCATGGGACCCTATCCGTGATATAATCACACAGCAGCGCACACTATATAACCTATTCTATTTTGATGTGGCGCATTTTATGACGCAAACGGGCTTCAATATCCGCTCTGATAAAATGCCTTTCTGGAATGCCTATGCGTTTCAATTTTTAGGTGTCCCCCTTACTACAGGGTTGAATCTCTGGCCCTATTACGCGCGCATATTTCTCCTGTCGTGGGCAGGAATGCTTTGCTATGGAAGCATCGTGTTATATCGCGCAAAGGCATTACCCTTAATGTTACTTGCCTGCGTTGCGCTTGCCCTGGTTGCCCAATGGGGATTTTATTTCTCGGTAATGACGAATCCGTCCACGCATCCACGCTATACGCTATCGTTTCTGCTTCCTACCTTGCTGGCGCTACAGGGGGTGATCCTTGAGCGTACAAGTCAGCCATCGCATATCACATTCAATCGCGGCCTTATCTTCTTAGCTTACGGCATGACGGTGGGGATAATTGCCCAAATGACATTGGTGGTTTTTACGAAGGCGGGAATTTACTAGCGAAGTTCGCTGCAAATGGCTACGGCGGCTGCCGCAGGATCTGCCGCTTCGGTAATCGGCCTGCCAATTACCAGGTAATCAGCGCCTAAATCCACCGCCTGACGCGGGGTCATGATGCGTTTCTGGTCACCGGTGGCGCTACCTGCCGGGCGAATGCCGGGAACCACAAGCTTAAAATCCCTGCCACAGGTTTTGCGGATCAGTTCGATTTCATGCGGCGAACAAACCACACCATCCAGGCCAGCTTCCTGCGCAAGTGATGCCAGGCGCTTCACCTGATCCGCCACAGCCACCGTAATACCAATGCCAGAAAGATCCTTTTCATCCATGCTGGTCAGCACGGTCACGCCCACTACAATCGGGCGGCGCTTTCCGGTTTTTACGGTATTGTCCGATGCAGCATCGGCAGCGGCTTTCATCATGTCGCAGCCACCTGCGGTATGCACGGTGAGGATAAACGTATCCAGCAGCGCAGTTGCCTTTACTGCTTTTGAAACCGTGTTGGGAATGTCATGGAATTTAAGATCCAGAAACACTGGCGCCTGAGTGTTTGCTACCTGCTGTACTCCGGCAGGGCCATTGGCGGTAAAAAATTCCAACCCTAATTTAAGCGCCCCCACCTTGCCTGCCAACTGGTCAGAAAGGCTTTTTGCCAAGGTAACATCGGTGGTATCAACGGCGCAAATAACAGGATTATGGGACATGGTCATTCCGTTTGATTTTTATAAGCCATTGTTTAACAATAATCTGTGCGGATTGTCATTGGTTTTTTAGGCTTTAAATAATATTTCGCCTTTACCATGGGTTAACATACATTAACTATAATAGGGATATGAGTATAAGACGCTTTTTAACCAGAATACATCAAGACGAACGTAGTGGCCCTGACCCGGTTACCATGGTCGCTAGCTTATCGCGCCGTATACGCAGCCATAACAACAGCAATGGCATGGAAGAAGACCGCCTGCTGCTTACACAGGCAAACTCTGTCACCATCGAACTGGAAGGGCATGAGTATTTCTTTCATCGCAAACTCGCATTGCCGAGCGCTACGGACGAAGAGCAACTTACATTGCTGCGCCGCTGCCGCCGGGCGGTACATAACCAGCGCATGCTTGACCAGCAGCGCCATATGATTAACAGCGCACTCTCAGAGAGTGCCAGCAATGAAGATGGTAAGCGCCCTCAATACCCTACGCAATATAAGGATTCTTTTCATATAGTAGACGGAAGCGAGGCAGGTATCAGCCAGGACATGCTGGTCATGGGGATTCAATTTATCCATGCCCACGAAACAGAGGTAAAACAGATACTGAAGCGCGACTGGGACATGCCCGACGCCATTGCCATCGGCGAAGACCTTGCCGCCCTCGATGTTATCAAGCAGCTGCGGGAAAAAGCGCTGGCTCCTGCTGAGTATATACCGGAAGAAGAAATCATCGCAAATAAGCGGCTTAAAAAATCGGCAACGTCCCTGCCGCTGGATAGCCTCAGGCTTTACCGGGCATTGGAAATACCTTTTGTTATCACCGATCCGGCGCAACAGTCCAAAGGCCTGTCATACACTCATTCAGGCAGTATTAGCTTCAACCAGTACGACCAGACGCTCGATCACCGGTTTATCGCCGCGCATGAACTGGCGCACGCACTGCTTGGCCATGATTTTGTCAATAACCGCTATATACTTCAGCAAACGACTGAGTACGCCGTACCTGCGCATATTGGCGAGGCCGCCAAAGAATTCAGTGCACGCGCGCAGGCTATCGTGAATAATGATCCTGACATACGCAAGGAATGGAGCCAGAAAATGAAGCTGCGCACCCAGCTGTTCGATGACGTGCGCGATGTACTCACCCAATTGCAGACAGCGCACCAGAATGATGCGAACGAATCCGCCTATGAAAGCCGTGGCCATGCCTGGGATTATGAACTGATATGCAATTACTTTGCACTGCGTCATGCCAATTTTGCGAATGAACCTGAGCTAATGGAGTTTTTATCGCCCAAGGCAGCGGCACTTTGCGATGGGCTGGAAAAAAGCAGCAAGCTGCAGGAGCACCAGCTGCGTGAAATCAACCGCTATTACGACAATCCTGAACGCGATGCATTGTTTGAACTGGTGCAAAAAGAAAATCCGGAAGTAACGCTGCCTGCCTGCGCACGCAGTCGCTAGCCGTGCTGGAACAGCAGCGCCGTACCAAAGCAGGCAAATAACCCACCTACCCCGCGGTTGAATTGTTTGCGAAGCTTAGGGTTTCCCATGTAACGGGCCAGCTTACTGCCGCCGAGTGCATAGGCAGCATACCATGCAAATTCCAGCACGGTGAAGGTGATAAGCAGAATCAGCATCTGCAGCACTTGTGGTTCATCTGGGTTTATAAACTGCGGGAAAAACGCGGCAGCAAACAGCAGCGCCTTGGGGTTGCTGATACCCACCAGAAAACCTTTGCGCGCAAGGTGACGCCCTGTAACGCCTGTATCGTAAGCGGCGTCCAGACCCGTTTCTACGCTGATGGGCGAGCGCCACGCCTGAATGCCGAGGTAAATAAGATAAGCGGCTCCCAGGTAGCGCACGATCATGAAAAGATTGGGCGATGAGGCAAGTATAATCCCTACCCCCGCTACCGACCCTGCGATCAATAGCAGCACAGCCGTGAAGCAGCCAATCATGCTGTAAAATGTTTTGCGCAGGCCATGCTGCACGCCCATTGCCATCATATGGAGCATGTTAGGGCCCGGCGAGCCACAAATGGCGAACGTAACGCCTACAAAAAGCAGCCAGCTTGAAAACAGCATAAAGGATCAGTCGAGCGTATAGACCGTATCGCCGCCAACGATGGTGCGGATAGCGCGGCCCTTTACCGGCCAGTCATCGAACGGGGAGTTGAGCGATTTGCTCATGAACTGCTTGGGATCGATCTCCCACTGGGTATTCAGGTCAATCAGCGTCAGATCGGCGCGCGCGCCTTTTTTGATACGGCCTGAATCGACATGGATAATGTCAGCGGGCTTATAGGTCATTGCCGCCATAACGTCACGCAGGCTCATGATACCCTGATGGTACAGCGACAGCGACAATGGCAGCATGGTTTCCAGCCCTACAATACCGTAAGAGGCGGATGCCAGCGGCACGCGCTTGCTTTCCTGGTCATGCGGCGCGTGGTCGGTGGCAATGGCATCAATCGTGCCGTCTGCAAGGCCCTGAATTACGGCTAAGCGATCTCTTTCCGCGCGCAAAGGCGGGTTCATCTTGCTGAAGGTACGGTATTCCAGCACGGCCTCGTCGGTCAGGATGAAATGGTGCGGAGCGGCTTCTGCCGTAACGCGCAGGCCTTTTTTCTTGGCGCGGCGCACAGCATCTATCGCTTCTGCGGTGGAGATATGCAGCACGTGGTACTGCGCGCCGGTCAGTTCCGCCAGCAATATGTCGCGCTCTACGATAATGGCTTCCGCCGCATTGGGAACGCCGCTTACGCCAAGCTGCGCCGAGATTTTTCCTTCATTCATGCAGGTGCCGCAGGACAGGTTCAAATCTTCGGCATGCTGCGCCACAGGCACGCCCAGTTCACGCGCGTAGGAAAAGGCTTTGCGCATAACGCCGGAATTCATCACCGGCAGGCCGTCATCGGTAAAGCCAACAGCGCCAGCTTCAGCAAGCAGTCCCATTTCAGTGATTTCTTCACCCTTCTGGCCCTTGGTGATAGCGGCGTAGGTGCGCACATTGACATAGGCGGTTTCGCGGGCACGCTTATGGATGAAGGCAACCAGCGCAATGTCATCGATTACCGGCTTGGTGTTGGGCATGCACGCCACGGTGGTAACGCCGCCAACCGCCGCAGACTTGCTGCCTGTTGCGATGGTTTCCTTGTATTCCTGGCCCGGTTCGCGGAAATGCACCTGAATGTCGAGCAATCCCGGTGAAAGCAAATGCCCGCCGCAATCGATCACTTCGATACCGGCAGGCACACCTTCGTTAAACAGCGCGGGGCCAAAGTCCGCGATACTGTCACCGATGGTAAGCAGCGCGCCTTTGCTATCGAGCCCGGAATCCGCGTCAAACAGGCGCGCATTGACATAGGCAACCTTCTTGTTCTGGTCATTCTGGTGGGTAGGCAAGGCAAACTGCGTTTTCAACGTCGTATCTCCTGATGGGCGGTCTTTTGACTATGGCAGATAATCGGCAGCTGCCCCTGCCTTGTCAACTTTTTATACGGGTTTTAGCCAATGGATTTAAGGTTTTGGCACATAAAGATCGGTAGGCAGGCTGCCAAGGGCGCCCGTGACATAGCGCTGCGGATAGTCAATATGCCGTAATTTTACATAATATTGCTTAAGTCCAGGCAGTTGCAGCATATTACCCGGTATAATGCCGGCAAAGCGCTTTTCGCGTATAGCGGTTGCCAGCAGGTTATTGAGGTCATGCTTTACATGTTCCTTCTTGCCTAGGTTCGCACGCAGCACATCAAACGCCGCCATGCCAAAGGCATAAGACTGCTTATCCGCCCTCGTCTGGATATATTGTATCTCTGGCATAAAAATATCGCCCTCGCGGCTAGCAAGCTGCTCGATAAAACGATTACCCGCCTCGGTCAGTTCCGGGCCGGGTATCTGGCGGCCAGGGTTATACAGCAAGGTTGCCAGTTCTATCAGCACAACCATACCAGCCAGGGTAAGTGCCACCTGGGATTTATCGGCACGTCGGCAGCTGCTCAGCGCCAGCCCTGTCATCAGCGCGAGGAATGCATGCATGGGCATCAGCACGTTGATATAACCGTAGGAATGAATCCTCGATACGTAGCTTGCACCGATAAAGCCCGCCGCCATGCCGCAATAAAGCAGGCCTTTGCGCCAGTCAGAGCGCAGCTGGTAAGCAATCACCGCCAGTGCCATTAAAAAGAATATACCGACGCGGCCAAATATATCGCGCTTCCAAAAGCCAAGATACATTCCCCGGTCAAACCCATGCCCGGCAGGTACGGTAAAGGCGTAAAAACTAAACCATCCGCCGGATTCATAATCCATCAGCCACACACCAGCATTGCACAGCAGCGTAAGGGCGGCGGCGACAGCCAGCGCATGCCGCCAGTTCGTAAACGCAAGCGCAGCCAGCACAGGAAGCGCAGCCATAAGCGCGGACTGCTTGGTAAAAAACGCCATGGTAAGAATGGCAGCCGCCAATACGGCATTACCCAGTCCGCGCCAGTAAACAGCGACATACAACCCGGCAAAGGTCAGGAATAAAAACAGGCTGTCAACGCGCGACATATCAAACCACCTTCCGCTTAAACGGTACGTGGCAAGAAACAGGCACGCCCCGGTGAGTGCTAAGCGCCAGCCCGCGTTTTCACGGCGCAGCCAATAATAGATGACGGCGCACACGCCCAGCGTAGCCAGCGTCGACACCAGCCTGGCCGGAAGGAAATCCCCTCCGGTGATAAGGGTTACAAACGCGGTTACGTAAAAATAATAGGGCGGATAGATCAGCGGCACATATTCCAGCGTAGGCGCGCCATATAGAGGCTTTCCCTCTAATATGCGCTGCACCACGTCGATGCTCTGGCCTTCCATCCATTCCAGCAGGAAAGGAAACGGCATGGAGGCAATGGCGATATACAGAAAGCTTACCGCAAAGCCCATAACAGGCAGCAGGATCGACCATTCCAGCACTCGGTTATATGAACGGTTCATGGTATTTGCTCTTTCGCGATGGGCAACATCAGGTCGCGTTTTAAAAACTCGCTTCCCAGATAAATATACTCTTTAGGGTATGGCACCCTTTTATAAAATTGGTAATAGCGTTTTACATCCGGCAGGGGAATAACACCGCCCGGCATTACGGCGCCGAAACGCTGTGAGGCAATGGCAGAGCGGATTTCGGCAAGCAATTCCTGTTTGATATAATCCTTCTTTCCCATATGGGCGACAATAATATCCAGCGCCGCCATGTTCATGCTATAGGATTTCTTGCCCACGCGCGTTTGCACAAACTGCACCTCGGGCATAAATACATCACCTTCAACCTTACCTATCTCCTCCAAGAAGCGGTTGCCCTTATCAATAGCAGCCTGCGTGGGGATATAGCGCATCGGGTTATAGGCAAGCCACAGAAGCTGCGCACCCACCAGCAGCGGTATGGCAAGATAGCAATGGTAGCGTTTTATCCGGGTAAGATACCCCAGCGATAATCCCGTAAGCAGCGCAAGCCCGCAGCACGCAGGCATGAGTACATTAATGAACCCGCCCCATTTCAGCCTGCCCGCGTAGCTGCATGCGATAAAGCCAGCAGCTAACGCACCGTACCACAGGCCCTTACGGCGCTCGCTGTATAAAAAATATGCCACGGTACATACAGTCAGCAGCAGCATGATACCAAGACGTGGGAACATATCGCGCGTCCAGAAATGCAGGATATGCTCTTTGAGTATCCAGTGCATCGGAGCCAGCTGGTAGACATAAAACGTAAACCAGCCATCGCTTTGCCAATCACCAATCAATGAAAACAGTGCGATAGAGGAAAGCAGCGTAGCAGCCGTTAGCAGGGCATGGCGCGCATCGATCAGCAGCATGACCGCAAGGGCTGGCGCAAATATAACAATCGCCGTCTGCTTGGTAAAATAGGCTGCGCATAAAATCGCGGCGGCCAGTAACGCGTTTGCCATTCCCCTAAAATGGTAGAACACATACAGGCCAAGCAGGCTAAGGCATACAAACAGGCTGTCGACACGCGCAACATCCAGCCAGCGGCCACTTATAATATAGGTAGCGTAATATGCCCCTGCCCCTGCAATGGCGGCAGGTACGGCGCATTCTTCACGCCGGAGCCACTTATATATAATAGCGCCAGTACCAAGCGCCGCCGCAAACGACACCAGCCTGCCGGGCAGGAAATCCACCCCGGTGAAAAAAGACACAAAAGCAGCGACATAATAATAGTAGGGCGTGTAAAGGAACGGCACATAGTCGATAGACGGCTTTACATATATCGGCAGGCCTTCGCGCACGCGCTGTATGATGTCAATGCTCTGCCCTTCCATCCATTCAAGGTGGAACGGATAGGCGAGCGAACTGGCAGCTACAAACATAAAGCTGCCGATCATCCACAGGGCTATATATGCGCATAACCACTGCAAGCGTTCGCCTACACGGGGTGTGAGCGCAGGGCTCATGAATTATGGGAAAGAAGTTCCAGCACAGCCTGGCGCACAGCCACGCCCATTTCCACCTGCTGCAATATGGCGCTGCGGTTTATGTCATCCGCCAGATGGGTGTCGATTTCCACGCCGCGGTTAATCGGGCCCGGGTGCATGATCAGTGCATCGGGCTTGGCATAGGAAAGCTTTTCCTTATCCAGGCCGTAAAAATGGAAGTACTCACGCACCGACGGAATGAAGTTGCCCTGCATGCGCTCCAGCTGGAGGCGCAGCATCATAATAATATCGCAGCCTTTAAGGCCTTCACGCATATTATGGAACACTTTCACCCCAAAACTTTCAGGCGATGATGGCGTAAGGGTCGGCGGGCAGATAATGCGTACATTGGCACCCAGCGCGGTCAGCAGGCGCATATTGGAGCGGGCAACGCGGCTATGCAGCACGTCACCGCAGATTGCAACGGTTAGTCCCTCAATATGGGCTTTATGCTGGCGAATGGTCATGGCATCAAGCAATGCCTGGGTCGGGTGTGCATGGCAACCATCACCACCGTTGATCACAGCGCATTCCACTTTG
>JAGVKI010000298.1 GCA_020050695.1 Alphaproteobacteria bacterium
AACTGATACAGGCTGCGCCATTTACGCTCATAGGTCAGCACAATGCCCGGCTCATTACGTAACTGATGGCGCCAGCCCTGCGGGTCGTCGCTTCCCATCCAGTGATGTACCCAATCCTGCGTGCCGTCAGCCAGCGACGCAGGCCCGACTACACCCAGCGTAAGCTGTAAGTTGTCCAGGCGCGAGCCGGTATCTGAAATCATCCCTACACTGCCATAGAGCCAGCCCGCATACGGGCGGTCGTTAGGCTGAGGGGCTTTTACGGTAATATCCTCCGGCGTAAACATGCTCTGGCCCGCAGAAACATGCCAGCGCTTGTGGCCTTCGTTAGAAAAGAAAGGCAGGAAGCTGGCACCCTTATCCATCCAGCGCGGAATGTCGCTTTCAGGTGAGAGATAGGCAAGACGCACACCATTGGTATAGTTATCGTCCTCGCCGGAGAAAATGTCGTTCTCAAATGAGAAGGTGACAATAGCACCATCGTCTTCGTCAGTACGGCTCAGTTCTTCTTCCTTATCATCTGCCATTGCCACCGATGCAAATGCCATAATGGCGGCGCATACAGCCGCTGTATTTATGAAAGACCTTTTACCCATACCCTTAATCCCCGCACTGTTATTAATCATACGCCGCAAAAAAGGGTCGGAATACTCCGACCCTTTTTATCGCGGTTAGCAGAAAAATGCTACATTAAGCAGCGTTTTTCTTGCTGCACTCTTCTTCCCATTTTTTAATCTGGGTTTCAGCTTCTTCCTTGGCAACGCCATAGCTTTCCTGGATCTTGCCAGCCAGCTTGGTACGGTCGCCTTCGATCTGGTCGATTACATCATTGGTGAGCTTGCCCCACTGCTTCTGTACCGAACCTTTAACCTGTTTCCAGTTACCGATAATTTGATCCTTGTTCATAACAATCTCCTATATGAGGTTTATAACGCCTGCCTATGAATTAGTCATATGCAACGCACAACAGAAGGATGCTCTATTGCGTGTTAGTCCTCTATGTGAAGCAAGGCTTCTAGATATAAAAAAAGCATAAATCCCTTATCTTTATAAGATATTGATATACTTCTGATCTTTGCCATATCGCATCTTGAGGCGGCTGCAGTTAGCGTTGGGTTACTGCTTATTGCAGATAGAAAACCACACAGGAGTACACCATGAAAACGCAATACCGAGTTCTTGTAGCCGCTTCCCTCACCGCCCTGGTTACCACCAGCGCTCTGGCTGCGATCAGCACGATCAAAGACATGAAGAATGGCTCGCAGGTTTCGATCAGCGGCACCGTGGAAAACGTAAAGAATGAGCGCGAATTTACGCTGCGCGATAAAAGCGGCACCATTGATGTGGATATTGATTCCAATCAGTCTGTTGTGCTTAAAGCTGGCGATACTGTCAGCGTACTTGGCGTAATCGACAGCGGCATCACCGGCACCGACATCAATGCCCGTGAAGTGACCGTTAAAAAAGATCTGGTAAAAGCTATAACCGATTCAATTGAAGGCAATTCAACTGCTTCGCTCGAAGGCGCAACCAGCTACAACATCAAGAACCTGCCTAAGGAAGGCCTCGTAAAAGTGTCTGGCACGGTTACGGATGTAGATAACGAAAAAGCATTCACCCTTAAGGATGACACCGGTTCGGTAGACGTGCACGTCAAGTCTGCCGAGAAAGCTGCCCTTACAACGGGCGCACAGGTAACTGTTATTGGTTACGTTGATAACGGTATGTTCAGTAAAGACATCAATGCCCGCAAGGTGCTTGTTGTCGCTGATGCACACCCTAACAACTAATCATTGACTGTTACACCTCCCTGCACCAGACAGGGCGGCCTTACCAGCCGCCCTGTCGCCGTTTATAACAGACGACACTATTTACTTTTATCCCCCACTATTTAAAATCCAGGCGATAAAAGGACATACACATGAAAATTATTGCGCTTCAGCATGTAGACTTTGAAGGTACAGGCCTGATCGACGAATGGGCAGCAACCCGCGGCCACAGCATCAGCCTGCATCAATGTTTTGGCACTGCCCCTTTCCCGACAACCGCCGATATGGACATGCTGGTTATCATGGGCGGGCCTATGAGCATTCATGACGAGCAGGAATATCCCTGGCTAATCCATGAAAAAGCCCTCATCAAACACGCCATTGAACAAGGCAAATACGTTGTTGGCGTATGCCTTGGCGCGCAGCTTATTGCCAATGTCCTGGGTGCCAAAGTATATAAAAACAGCGTGCGCGAAATCGGCTGGTTTCCCGTTGCCCTGAGTGATGACGCGCTCGGCACCCCATATATCTCTGGCCTCAATAGCGCCATGACCGTGCTGCACTGGCATGGCGAAACATTCGACCTGCCGGAACGCGCCGTACATTTGATGTCCAGCGCGGCCTGCCACAACCAGGCCTTTAGCTATAATGCCCATGTGCTGGCGCTGCAATTCCACCTGGAAATGACAGAAGCGGGCCTGCGTAGCATCATTGATGGCTGCAGGGATGAACTGGTTCCCTCCGGGACCGTGCAAACCGAAGAAGAACTGCTCAGGGGCATCCACCATATAGCAGCCTGCCAACGCACGTTATTTAGGATGCTGGACGGATTGGTTGCAGAACAATCCGTTAAACGCATGGTAAAATAAGGCATGGTAAAATAAGGCTGGCGCATGGCTTTTTTAGATATTAAAATCCTGCTCCTGAACTCCTTAATAAGGAAATAGCGCCATGTTTAAAAAAATCCTGATTGCCCTGGTTGTTGCTGTCATACTGTTTTGCGTTGTTGCTACCATGCAGCCCAGCACATTCCATGTGCAGCGCTCGCTGGTGATGAAGGCAGGCGCTGATAAAATCTATACCGAGATCAATGATCTTAAAAAATGGAACGCCTGGTCGCCATGGGTAAAGCTGGATCCTAATGCAACCGTTACCA
>JAGVKI010000164.1 GCA_020050695.1 Alphaproteobacteria bacterium
ATGAAGATCAGCTGGGTCAATAACCGCCTTATCGAGCGCGGCATTGAGGTGATTACGGAAAAAGATCATTTCATCCACGTATCCGGCCATCCGGCGCGCGAGGAACTCAAGCGCATGTATAAGATGGTGCGCCCGCGCATTGCGGTGCCAACCCACGGCGAGCCGCGCCATTTACATGAACATGCCCGCCTTGCTAAGGAATTGGGTGTGAAAGAAACCGTGCTTGCCTCTAACGGCGCTGTGGTCTGGCTGGCCGAAGGTGAAGCAAGCGTGATTGGCAAGGTACAGTCAGGTTATATTGCCGTTGATGGTGTTTCGCTTATCTCCACCGACGGTGATGTGATCCGCACACGCCGCAAGCTGCGTGACGATGGCGCGCTGTTTGTCAGTGTGGTGCTGGGTAAAAACGGTGACCTTGCCTATCCCGTGCAGATCGTTGGGCCGGGCATTTTAGATGCCAGGGAAGATGCCGAACTGCTTGAGGAATGCGTGGCGGAAGTGTCCTATGCCGTTGAAAACGGTACGCAGCGTGCGTCAGACAATCAGGTGAAAGAACAGGTGCGCCTGATGCTGCGTAAGATGTTCAAGAAATCGCTGGATAAAAAGCCGGTGATTGAAGTGCTGGTAGCGCGCGTTTAAATCACGCTAATGTCTTAGTGAATGGTCTGTCCCTGCGGGGCAACGGCTTTTGCTGCCTGTTCCTGGGCATGACGGTCGCGCCATTTGGTGGTCTCGGTGCCCTGGCCTTGTTCTTGCTCCAGCTGGCGGCCAACGGACACGCCCTGCGCATAAGCAATTTTTGCAACATTCATCATATCACCAGCGCTAGGCTGAGCGGTTTCACGGCTGGTAACTACGCCGGTTACCGTTCCCGACAATGCACCGACAATGGACATAGGAATTGCTAGCAGTTCAGCGCCGACAATGGCGCCAAAGGCAATGGCAGCAAGACCAAAACCGCCTGTAGCAACTGCAAAGCCCGCGCCAAGCACGGCGCCCATAACCGCGCCTACGCCAGCGCCTGCAAGTGCACCTTTAAATGTGCCTGCAATACCGCTGAGGGTGGAACGAAAAAATGAAGGTTTGCTTTCTTCAGCCATAATGTATCCTGATACCGTCTTTATATATTAAACGTATTATTAAAATCCTGGGGCAGTACGTTGCCCGTTAGTTTGCTGCTGCGGCAGACCGCGCTGGGTAGCCACCACAGGGCTTGTCATGCCTGAACTCTGCTGGCGCTGCTGACCGCGCACACGTGGCGAAACTTCTACTCCGCGCCGTTGCCATTCCATTTCCGCGCTGCGCTGTTCATTTGCGGAACTTACACCTTTATAAGCGCCGATAGCGCCAGTTACCGTGCTGCTAAGCACAATGGTACCTATGGATTTCATTGCCAGCGCGCCCACATCAAGACTGCCGCCGGGCATAATGCCTGCTATGTCAAAACCGGTAAGTGCTGTGATTGCCATAGACCCGCCCATCATCAGGCCAGTGTAAAGCAGGCCGGACGGAATATAGTCCACAGCAGACTTTATAAAACCCTTCACTCCGACTTTGATTTTCTCAAACATGCTCAGCGGCTTCAGTTCATTGGGGTCCTGGCTCATGGCTTATCCCACCTTCCGCTCAGTGGCAGCCAGTTCATTGCGACGCTGCATTTCGCGCGCGACAAAGCTAGCCTCACATGCTTGTTCAGGTTTTGTCTCTGTGGTTGCAGCTGTTGCAGCCTGCGTTGTTTCTTTTTCAGGAGCGGCTGCCAGCGCAGGGCTTACCGATTTTTCACGGCTTTCCTGATATTGTTTTGCGAGCGTTTTTGCCTCTTCTACCTTCATTTCAGGTGGATGGCGGTGGCCTTCAACGATAGTGCCAACAATGCCGCCAGTGGCCATTGCTACAGCGCCGCCGAGGCTGAACAGTGACATAATGCCTTCACCGATACCAAACATGATGCCCTGGCCAATGGTAGCATTGGTCATAATGCCGCCTGCACCCGCAATCGCAAGCGTACCGCCGCTTGCGGCCAGAGCGCCTCCGACAGCAGCTACCGCTACGATTGTAAGTGCCATGACAAGAAGGCCTTTACCAAAACCACTATTGCTAAAAAAGCTTGTGGCAGAACGGGCAGTGTAACCGCCAGCAGAACGTAAGGCCTCATCATATTTGGCCTGTACGTAATCGCCAGGACCGTTGTCACGACCTTCCAGGCGTTCGCCGCTAGCTGTATGTGTTGTTACCATGCCACTCTTAATTTCTGCGGAAAATCCCGCAAATGTTATAGTTTTACCTACTTATACTTTAACACAGGCGGGGTGTTTGTAATGTTAATATTTCATTACATAGGGTAAAGCACCAACCATATGAATTATATGGTTTTAGTAATAGCTGTCATAATTGGATTAGTGGCTTATGGCCTTGGTATGGTCCATGGTAAGCAGCGCCTGACGGGCAGAGGCCACCACTTTATCGCGGTGATAGGTCTCAGATGCAGGGTACTCCACCTGGCTTTGCTGCTTGGTTTCCTGCGCTGGCATGGCAACCACTTCAGGTGATTTCTCAGTAGTCTGAACGGCCTGTTGCACGGGTGCGGGTGCAGGGGCTTCAATAATTTGTTCTGAAGCCTTGGATTTACTCACAATGCCACGGAACATCAGGTCCGTCTTATCGAAAACGCTGCGAAACATGTCGCGGTTCACGCCAAAGCTAGCGCCAAACAGGCCCATGCTGAGCGCTGATGCGGCATATACACCCACGGTTGAAAGCACACCGCCTTCACCGGCAGCGCCAAGCAGGCCGAGCACATGACCGGCAACACCGCCGCTTGCCAAGAGAAGCCCAGCTGCTGCACCTATGGCCAGGCCGATAAGCGCTACTTTCCAGAATACCAGTGGCGGCCTTTGTGCGCTCTGGTGGTCATCGCAATGGGTGGTTTTATAATCCAGGTCGGTGGCTGCAGCCTTATCAGCGGCGGCCTGCGCGTCGGCAGGGATGGGCTCGCCCGTAATAGTGGATTGCAGCTTGTCGATTTTATTTTCCAGCTTGGCCAGCTTTACGTCATTGCGGCGCTCTGCTGTTTCAAGACCCGCAGCCACAGCGCCTGTAACGCGGCCTACATCGGCGAATTCATGTGCGCCGTACAGCATACCGGCAGCGGTAAAGCCGCTTACCGTCATGGCGAGAGCGCCAGTAGTCAGAAGCGCGCCACCTACGAATGGAATGGCAATGGCCGCAGCCACACCCACAGCAGCACCCATGGCCGCGCCGATAACGACGCCGCCCAGTTTACCCTTAACGCTGCCTTTATAAGACTCCCACCACGAGTCGTGGTAATAGGGGCCTTCATCCGTTTCTGGATGACCAAGGCGCTGGGCATGCTGGATCTCGAGTTGTTCTGTAGTATCCATTGACGCGTTTTATCCGTCTGTAATGCGTGGCACAAACAATAACCTAGTTTGATATTACTGTATTTTAGGGCTATAAAAAGTGAAGCTTTTATGACAAGTAAGCCGGACTTATGGCTTCTTTTATATATAAAACAAAGGGATATAAAATATGATCGGACGCCTTAACCATGTTGCCATTGCCGTGCCTGATTTAGAGGCCGCAACCGCCATTTACCGTGATACGCTGGGCGCGCAGGTGTCTGCCCCTCAGCCGGTGCCTGAACATGGGGTAACAGTGGTGTTTGTGAATCTGCCCAATACCAAGATCGAACTGCTGCATCCGCTGGGCGAAAAGTCACCGATTGCCGGGTTTTTAGAGAAAAACGCCTCTGGCGGCATCCATCATATTTGCTATGAAGTGACCGATATTCTTGCTGCCCGCGACCAGCTGGTAAAGCAGGGGGCGCGCGTGCTTGGCGATGGCACCCCTAAAATTGGTGCGCATGGCAAGCCGGTATTGTTCCTGCATCCTAAGGATTTCTGCGGCACACTGGTTGAAATTGAGCAGGTTTGACCATGTCCATTAGTCTTGCCATATTCACTTTTGTGAATGCCTGGTGGATCTCCATGTTTATTGCATTGCCGTTTGGCCGTGTCGAAGGCCAGCAGCCTGACGTGGCCTATAAAGCCTCACCTGCACGCTTTAACTGGAAAAAAAGCGTAGTTATAGCAACGGTTCTGGCGCTAGTTATAACGGCTTTACTGGCGGGGCTTATCAATAGCGGGATATTGCCTATGGATACGCTCTCGTAACCGGTTGACGTAACCGCAGGGCATAGTAGTAATCAATACCCTTAACATCTATTCCCATTGAGTTCGTTCATGCGTCTTAGCCAATATTTCCTTCCTTTGCTCAAAGAAACGCCTTCTGAAGCGCAGATCGTGTCGCACCGCTACATGCTGCGCGCAGGCATGATCAAGCAGCAGGCGGCAGGTATCTATAGCTGGCTGCCACTGGGGCTTCGCGCGCTCGACAATGTTGAAAAAATTGTAGCCGATGAACTTGAAAAAGCAGGCTGTGTGCGCGTGCTTATGCCAACGCTTCAGCCTACGGAACTATGGAAAGAATCAGGCCGCTATGACGCGCTGGGCAAGGAAATGCTGCGCTTTAAAGACCGCGCTGACCGCGAACTGCTCTACAGCCCGACCTGCGAGGAAATGATCATCGATATTTTCCGCTCTTACGTAAAAAGCTATAAGGCATTGCCGCTCAATCTCTACCAGATCAACTGGAAATTCCGCGATGAAGTGCGTCCACGTTTTGGCGTGATGCGTGGCCGCGAATTCCTTATGAAAGACGGTTATTCCTTCCACACCACGCTTGATGATGCCAAGCGCGAATACTCCAAAATGTATGACGTGTACCATAATATCTTCAAGCGTCTTGGCCTTACGGCAATCGCAGTGAGCGCTGATTCCGGCGCTATTGGCGGTAACCTGAGCCATGAATTCCAGGTGCTGGCGGAAACCGGCGAAAGCCAGGTATATTACGACCAGCGCTTTGACGACATCCGTGATGGTAAGCTCTCCTTAAGCGGCGAAGAAATGCGCGGTCTGTATGCGGCGGCAGATGAACTGCACGTGCCGGAGAAATGCCCGATTCCAAAAGAAAACCTGCGCGAGGCACGCGGCATTGAAGTGGGGCATATTTTCCTGCTGGGCCGCAAATATACCGATGCCATGGGCATTGATGTAACCGGCCCGGAAGGCGCGGTGCGCGTTGAAATGGGCACATACGGTATAGGGGTATCACGTCTGGTGGCGGCTATTATCGAAGCCAGCCATGACGACAATGGCATTATATGGCCGGAATCGGTCGCTCCGTTCCGCGTAGGGCTTATAAACCTGCGCCCTGGCGATGTGAACTGCGAAGAGGCATGTAATCTTATCTATAACACGCTCACCGCTAAAGAGGTGCCGATTCTGTATGACGATACCGACGAGCGCCCAGGCGGCAAATTCGCCTCCATGGATTTAATTGGTACGCCCTGGCAGATTATTGTCGGCCCTAAAGGCCTTGAGCGTAACGTGGTAGAACTCAAGTCACGCAAAACCGGTGAAAAACAAGAAGTCTCAGTAGAAAGCGCCCTCGCTAAATTATTGGGATAAACAGGACAGGAAGCAAGGCGTCATGCTGACAGCTTTTGAAAGAATGGTGGCCTTCCGTTATCTTCGCGCTCGCCGCGAGGAGGGGTTCATTTCGGTCATTGCACTATTCTCGCTGGTGGGCATTGCCCTTGGCGTTGCCACGCTTATTGTCGTGCTTGCGGTCATGAACGGCGTCCGCGGCGAAATGATCAAAAGCATCATCGGGCTCGAAGGCCATGTCAGTGTCTATAGCGTAAATGGTCGTATCTCCACCTATGATGATGTCAGCCACCTGATTAGTGGTGTAAAAGGCGTCAAAACCGCATGGCCAAAAATCGAAGGCCAGATTATGGCCAGCCACCGCGGATCGGCGGTGGGCGCTATGGTGTCGGGTTACCGCTTTGATGACCTCAAGAAAAAAGACCTGCTGCTGAAGAAAATCACTAAGGGCGATATTGGTGCGATTGAACGCGGCGAGGGGATTATCATTGGCAGCCGCATGGCTGAAAAGCTGGGGCTTGATGTAGGCGATTCGCTTACGCTGATTTCACCCGAGGGCCGCGCCACTATTGCCGGGCTGGTGCCGCGCGTGAAGGCGTATAAAATTGCCGGGCTATTTTCTATCGGCATGTTTGCCTATGATAGTGGGCTTATCCTGTTGCCGTTTGAAGAAGCGCAGATTTACTTCAAGCTGCGTGATAACGGCACCGATGCGGCCAATATCATTGAGGTGACGTTAAACAATCCCGATAAAGCGCAGGAAGTTGCCCGCGATATTGCAAAGCAACTGGGCGACCGTTACCGTGTGTATGACTGGAAATCCTCCAACAACCATATATTCCAGGCGGTGCTGGTACAGCGCAACGTGATGTTCCTTATCCTTACGCTGATTATTCTGGTCGCTTCGTTCAATATCATCTCCAGCCTGATCATGCTGGTGCGCGAAAAGGGCCGCGACGTTG
>JAGVKI010000268.1 GCA_020050695.1 Alphaproteobacteria bacterium
AGGATTCTCCAGGCTGAATGTTTCCGAATTATCGTTATATGCAAAGAGTTCTGCGTAACGTGCCCAGCTGGTCACTGCGGTGAGCGCCTCGTCGGCGTCCTGCTCAGCCATATGGTCTTCCAGGCGCGCAAGGAAACGGATGCGCGGCGCCTGGTTATCCGGGCGCTCCTGAAGCACGCGCTGGATATAAGCGCTTAAGGGAACGTTCTGGATAAGATGCTCGGCAAATATCTGTTTGCGCTTTTGCGTGTCGGAATCCACGAATTGCTTGGCAACCGGCGTCAGGTGAATATCACCTTCGGCAATGTCCGCGAATTTCAGCAGGCGCAGCGTATCGAGCAGATGCATGATCTCCTCACTGCCTAGGCCGAAGGCCTGGTCGAGTTCCGGAAGATCGGCACGCCCGTGATAGGGCGCCGCAGCAAGCGCCTCCATCATACCTGACAGCTGGTTGGGCGATACATGCACCAGCTTTTCATACATGCTGATTTCCTGCGCGGCAGCTGCCATGCTGACACCTTGTTTCTGCCTGCCGCTGGTCATCAGGCGGTAGATATATTCCACCATGTTGCGAAACGCCACCGACTCACGGTCACGCGGGTGCGGCATATCCACACGTATCTCTTCCTTGATACGCCCCGGGTTGGATGCGAACAGTAAAATACGGTCGCACATCAGCACTGCTTCTTCGATATTATGCGTCACCAGCAGCACGGATTTAAGGGGAATCCTGCGCTCGTTCCATAACTCGATAAAGTCGGTTTTCAGCGTCTCTGCCGTCAGTACGTCCAGAGCGGAGAATGCTTCGTCCATCAGCAAAATAGTCGGGTTGACCACCAGCGCGCGCGCAAAGCCCACACGCTGTTTCATGCCACCTGAAAGTTCGCGCGGGTACGCCGATTCATAGCCATCAAGGCCGATAAGGTCGATCGCTTCAAGGGCGCGTTTGCGGATTTCTTTTTCAGGAAGACGCAGCGCCTCCAGCCCCAGTTCCACATTTTCCAGCACGGTCAGCCATGGAAATAATGCAAAGGTCTGGAACACCATGGCGATGCCATGCGAATCATGCGACGGCGGCGTTTCATGGAATATCACATCGCCCAGGCTGGGCGGCATAAGGCCTGCGATAATGCGCAGCAGCGTCGATTTACCTGAGCCGGATTTACCGAGCAGGCCTACGATCTCGCGCTCTTTCAAGGTAAGGTCGATACCCTCCAGCACTTTCAGGTCACGGCCTTCCTGCTTATGGAAAGATTTGGTAACGCCAGCCAGTTGCAGAATATTTGTCATCGCACCCTCAATCAAAACGTAATTTCTTAGCCGACATAATGTATAATGGCCGCCAGAAAAAGCGGTTGAACAATACGACCGTCAGCGCCATAACGCCAACGCCCAGTACCGTATGTGCGAAGTCGCCGCGCTGCGTCATGTTGGCAATATACGCGCCAAGGCCAATTGCTTCATAGCGCACATCGCCCCAGCTTACCACTTCCGATACGATGCTGGCATTCCACGCGCCGCCGCTGGCGTTGAGCGCGCCGGTCAGATAGTACGGGAAAATACCGGGCAATATAATGCGCTTCCACAGCAGCCAGCCGCGCACATGCAGGTTGCGTGACACTTCGCGCAGGTCATTGGGGAAAGCCGATGCCGCCGCGATGACGTTGAATAGAATATACCACTGCGTGCCCAGGATCATCAGCGGTGAAAGCCAGATGTTGGGCGTAAGCCCGTAATGGCTGATCAGCATCACCGCCACCGGGAAAAACAGGTTAGCCGGGAACGCCGCAAGGAACTGCGCGAGCGGCTGCACAATCTGCGCGTAGCGGGGACGAAAACCAATATACACGCCCAGCGGCACCCACACCAGCGATGCCAGCGCAATCAACACCATTACGCGTAGCAATGTCACAAGCGCAAGCAGCATCACATGCCCAAGCTCCTGCCATGTTACACTGGTATTGAGAAAAGAGATCACCTGCCACACCGCCACCAGACCGGCCAGCGTCAGCAGCACATACCAGAGCGTATCAATGATGCGGGCCTCTTTTACGCTGATGCTGCGCGGTGCAACAGCAGGACGCGCAAATGGCAGGCGCATGGCCTTACCCGCCAGCCATGCCACCGGTGCAAACAGCTTGCGCGCATAGCGGCTTTTGATGAACAGGTTGCGCACCCAGGAATAAGGCGCTTCCTGGCTTGCCGTCATTTCATAGCGGAACTTGTCCGACCATGCCACCAGCGGGCGGAACAACAACTGGTCATACAGCAAAATCACTACCGTCATCGTTGCAATGGCCCAGCCGATAGCGCCTAAATCGCGCTGTTCAATGGCCAGGGCAATATAAGAGCCGATACCCGGCAGCGTGATTTTCTGGTTACCCACCGTGATCGCTTCGGACGCAACGACAAAGAACCAGCCGCCCGACATGGAAATCATGGTGTTCCACACCAGACCCGGCATGGCAAAGGGCAGTTCCATTTTCCAGAATTTCTGCCAGCCTGACAGGCGGAACATATTGGCCGCTTCATCCATCTCACCCGGCACGCTCTTAAGCGACTGGTACAGGCTGAAGGTCATGTTCCATGCCTGCGAGGTGAAGATCGCAAAAATGGCCGCGCATTCCACACCCAGCATACTACCGGGAAACAGCGCAATAAAACCCGTGAGGGTAAATGAGATATAACCAAGGACAGGCACCGATTGCAAGACATCGAGAATCGGGATCATGATCTGGCCTGCCTTACGGCTTTTAGCCGCGGCAGTCGCATAGAGCAGCGTAAACAGAAGCGACGCCAGCACCGCAATGAGCATACGCAGCGTGGTGCGCATGGCATATTCCGGCAAGTTGGAAATATCAAGGCTGATGGGGGTTTGTTTTAGCACCCCAATAGGGGCGGACATTTCCATCATACCCCAGGCCACATACATGAGGAACGCCACCACAATCGCAAAGGCCAGCGTATCAAACCAGAAATTGCGTACAGCCTTGCGCGGCGCGAGCAAAGACCCGCCAGTGCCACTGACACTAGCGATACGGGTAACAATGCGTTCTGAGATGCGCAAATCCTGCAAGGGCGGCTCCTTGGCTAGGGGTTTGATGCCATACCGTTAGAGGGTGCAACGACGGTTTGTCAATCCTTCATTTTCTTGCTATAGCATAGACTTATGCATAAGCATTGCGACCACGACCACCATTCCCATGATCACCATGGCCATAATCACGCGCACAGCAAGGATTATGGGCGTATTTTCCTGTGGGGCATACTGCTCAACAGCGCTTTCATCGCCAGCGAACTTTATTACGGCTTTGCCTCGCATTCGCTCGCTCTGATTGCCGATGCCGGCCATAACGCCAGCGACGTAGCTGGCCTGCTGCTGGCATGGGGCGCATGGGCGCTTGGCCGCAAAAAACCTTCCGGACGCTACACTTACGGGCTGCAAAGCGCATCCATCATGGCAACACTCGCTAATGCCCTGTTGCTGCTTGCTGCGGTGGGTGCCATTGCCTGGGAAGCCGCCCAGCGCTTTTCCGAGCCTGCACTGCCACAAACCAGCGTCATGATGCTGGTTGCCTTCATTGGCATTATCATAAACGGCGCCACCGCCTGGCTGCTGCATGGCAGCCATAAGCAGGACATGAACATGCGCGGCGCCTATCTGCACATGCTGGCCGATGCGGGAATCTCACTTGGGGTAGTGCTCTCCGGCGCGCTTATTATGGCAACCGGCTGGCTATGGGTCGATCCCGCCATCAGCATTGTGATTGCCTTGCTCATTGTAGTTGGCACATGGCGGCTGCTGCGTGACTCGGCAGCACTGGCACTGCACGGCGTTCCGCGCAATATCGATATTGAAGAGGTCAAATCCTTCATTAAAAACCAGCCCGGTATTGCGCAGGTGCATGACCTGCATATCTGGGCAATGAGCACCACCAGCATTGCGCTGTCAGCGCATCTGCTCATGCCTGCCGGACATCCGGGTGATGGATTTATCCATACGCTTACCCACGCATTGGCGGAAAAATTCCATATTGATCACGCCACATTACAGATTGAAACCAGCAGCAATGCAAAAGACTGCATGCTGTCCAGCCACGCGGATTAAATAGGTTTTTGGAAATTAAAGGGCGCCGCGCTTTAGCGCTACTTCCACTGGCAGTGGCGGCGAGAATAAATAGCCCTGGAATAAATCGACATTGAGCAGCTTGAGCGACTGGTACATCGGGTCGGTTTCCACGCCCTCGCCTATCACCGTGCAACCGGAAGCATGCGCAATTTCTACAATATCCTGTATCACGCTGCGGCTTTGCGGTTCTGCGATTTTATGCACCAGCTGCATATCGATTTTGACAAAATCGGGGCGGATTTCACTAAACAAACGCTGCATGCTTTTGACGGATTCAATATCGTCCAGCGCAATGGAATAACCGCAGGTACGCGCGTATTCGCATACATTTTTCAAATGGCCAATATCATGCGGCAGTTCCGATTTGGTAAAATCGAGCACAATATGCTTGGGCAAAATACCAAAGCTTTTAACCGTCTCGGCAAGCCCTTCGAGATATACCGCTGGACGGTGGATAAACCCAGGGAAGAAATTGATGAACAGGAAGCCATTAAACTGGCTGGACATGAAGGTTTTAATCGCCTGCACCTGAAGGTGACGGTCGATCATATACTCAATACCCAGCGCCTTGCTGGCAGTTACAATGCGGTCACCGGCAATCACCGTGCCGTCATGCTGGATCACGCGTGCGAAGGACTCATAGCCGAATACCTTGTCATTACTACTGAGCACCGGCTGCAGGTAGCACAGGATACGCCCTTCCATCAGCGCATCGCCCAGCCACAGGCTTTCGGCAATCGCCTGCGTTGCCATAACAGACTGGCGCTTGATAAAAGCGTCATCCATCAGTTCTTCGCCAGGCACAAGCGCCACCTCTACAATGGCATCGGCATTATGTTCGGTAAGCACTTCATAGACACGGTCCCACGCATCCTTCCACTGCCTGCTTGTCCTGCCGCCATACGCTGCAGAGCCGCCAGAAAGGGGCTTAAGCCCTACCTGTTGCAGCGCCTGAATAAGGGCTGGTGCAAGTGCCGCACGGCCATAGATGATGATCCAGTAATGCTCATGCTGGTGCCATGCGAGATTAAACTTCTTCTGAAAATTTTCAGACATGCATGGATACCTGTGTTCGCATGGAAATAGGAAGGAAATGAATTATATAAGTATAGCAGTGGTTTATTACTATTTTCTTAAAACAGTCAGGAACGCTTAAGCCGCTGTTTTAAATTGTAATTCCGCCAGGCGCGCATAGAGGGGGCTTTTATCCAGTAATTCCTGGTGTGTGCCTGTGGCCTCAATACGCCCATGATTCATAAGCACAATCATATCGGCCTTCATAATAGTCGATAAACGGTGGGCAATCACAAAGGTAGTGCGTCCCTGCATCAATTGTTCAAGCGCTTTTTGGATAAGATGCTCGTTTTCCGAATCCAGCGCACTGGTCGCTTCATCGAGCATCAGCAGCTTGGGATCACGCACAAGCGCGCGCGCAATCGCAATGCGCTGGCGCTGGCCGCCCGAAAGCCGCACGCCTTTTTCGCCTAGATAGGTGTCAAAACCCTGCGGCAGTTTCTCGATAAAATCCAGGGCACACGCCGCTTTTGCCGCCTGAATGATTTCATCATGCGTCGCAGCGCTTCGGCCAATGCGTATATTCTCCCAAGCGGTAGTAGAAAAGATCACAGGGTCCTGAGGCACCAGCCCAATCATCTCGCGAAGTTCAGACAAATGCGTATGGCGAACATCGACGCCGTTAACCAGAACACGTCCTTTTTCAGGATCGTAGAAACGCAGCAGCAGCTGAAAAATAGTAGTCTTACCCGCACCAGATGGCCCTACAAGCGCGACCGTCTGGCCGGGCTTTACAGAGAGGTTGAAATCTTCAATGGCAGCCTTGTCCTTGCGCGTTGGATAACTGAACCCAACCCCCTCAAACGCTACCCCCGCCTGCGATAAATGCGGAAGCGGCTGCGCATCCGGCAGCGATTGAATGGAAGGCACTTCCTCAAGTAGTTCATAAATACGTTCTGATGCGCCGGCTGCGCGCTGCAGGTCAGAAATCATTTCCGTAATCGCACCAACAGCGCTTGCCACAATCACCGAATAAAACACAAAGGACGCCAGTTCCCCTGTCG
>JAGVKI010000109.1 GCA_020050695.1 Alphaproteobacteria bacterium
AAAACTTCGGCTGGCTGATATACACCCACAGAACTGGTGAACAGGAAACGCTCAGCGCCGCAGCGGCGGGCGGCTTCCATCATGTTGATGGAGAACTGCATGGTTGGCACGAAGAAGCTGGCCGGGCGCTTGGCGGTCATGGCGGGAGAGCCTTTTACGCCAGCAAGCTGGAATACGATTTCCTGGTCTTTGCATACATCCATGCAGCCAGTAAATTCGCGCAGATCAGCCTTTACGAAGGTGCAGCCCTTGGGCGCGCGTGACGGGTCGTCCAGCGATACCACGGTGACTTTAGCGCCAGCTGCAATCAGCATTTCCACCAGCGGGCGGCCAATCAGGCCCGTGCCACCGGTTACGAGAACGGATTTATCTTTGTAAAAACTCATGCTGCTTTCCTTACTTTAAGGGTCAATGTTTGTGGATCGATGTTGTCTGCCCACCACTCTACGGTGCGCTTGATGCCATCATCGAGCGATACTTTGGGTTCCCATCCGAGTTCCTGCTTGGCAAGCGAGCAATCGAGGAACAGGCTGGTTTTAATGGTTGGCTGCGACAGGTCGTGCTCGATAGCCAGCTTTTTGCCGGATGCGCCCACGATTTTATGTACCAGGTCTTTGATCGACACCTTGCCACCCAGGCCGCAATTATACAGGCGGTATTTCTCGCTTTGTTTTTCGATGGCGGCATCTACGAAGGCCACCAGGTCGTCTGCATGCAGCAGGTCGCGTTCTTCTTCGCCGGTGCCCCATACGCTGATCTTATCTTTAGCGGTCATTACCTTGGTTACGGTTGCGCCGAACACATGGCTGCGCTCCAGGTCAAACTTGTCATGCGCGCCGTAAATGTTGGAATGGCGGATAGCGGTAAATTTCGTATCGGAAATTTTGGAAAAGAATTCGCACATTTTTTCGACATACAGCTTGGTATTGCCTACACCGAAATAGCGCGGGTGCAATGGCACGTTCGCGTCAAAATCGGTTTCTTTAAGCGCTTTTTCGCTGCTCTGGTACATCACCGTGCAGGAGAAAAATACGATATGTTTTACTTTTGCTTCAAACGCGCTGCGCAGCAGGTAGGAGTTCATCACCGCATTGTCGGTTACATGTATGTAAGGACGAGATACGATGTCCTTGGCGCCGGAGGTGGTAGCGGCAGCCTGCACGATAATATCCATGCCCTGCACCAGGCGTTCCACGGTTTGCGGCTCGCGCAGGTCAGCCTTATGCCAGATAGCGCCCGGCAGATGGTATTCCGGGCGATTAAAGCGCACGGCATGTACTTCATAGTCGCCGCGCTCGGCGTAATATTCAGCGATATTACGGCCCACAAAACCGGTAGCGCCACAGATGAGGATTTTCTTTTTCATGATCAGGAGACCTTTATAATTTTCTTAATGCGATTGGTTATGAATCTAGCGGCTAATTTGAGGATTGCTACCCCAAAATGCACGGGGTGGCGCAGTAGATATATCCATGAATCCCGTGCTTCTGCGGGCTTTTTAGCTTTGAGTGCATAGAGTGCAAGCAGTGCTATTTCCTGCGCTTCCCATTGGTTTATAAGTTTTTTTTGCACATTATCAAGAGGGTAATCCTTGCGGACTTCCTGTGCAATCCATAGATTTTCCTTCTGAACCGCAATGTGATTGCCAGCCCCAAACGTGATTGAATCGGCATGGGCACAGTAAGTATAGAGGATTTTACGCACTGATATGCCCTTGGCGTTTAACAACGCCAGGCGAATCAGCAACTCGCGGTCGCCCGCTACAAAAAAGCGCCTGCCGGGAAATATTTTGCTGAGGTTTTCATCTATTTCGCGTAGCGCGCTTACCATGGGGAACAAATGTCGCTTGTAATAGCGGCTATTGAAAAGAGTCAGCCCGGCAAGTGCAGCTTTAAGAGAAAAATCTACCTGCTGGGGATCATTGAACACACGCTTACGGCCATCGGGGTAGATAAGTTCAGCGCCACCGCTGATGATGTCGGCATCGGGATTATCGCGACCCGCTTCACCTACGGCAAGCAGCGTTCCTTCGGGCAGTACGTCATCGGAGGAAAGCAGCACGACCCACTCACCTGTGGCATGGGCAAGGCCCTTATTAAACGCATTGGAAGGCCCGCCGTCTGGCTTACTCTCCCAGTAGGTAATCAATTTCTCATGTGCGCGTATAATATCTACTGTGCCATCGGTAGATCCGCCATCCATGATAATATATTCGAGGTTTGGATAATTCTGTGCAGCTACGCTCGCAATCGCGGTTGCCAGACGTTTGACATCATTACGCACTACGGTAATCACAGTAAGGCGGGGTAGGTCACTCATAAGATGATTTCCAGCAATTTATCATTAACAGCGGATGCATTTCCCATCAGTTGCACATCAAGCAATGCCCCCTTACCGCTAGCGCGTATACGTTCTGCCGGGGCTCCCAAATCAAAGGCAATAGGGAAGTAGCCATACTGCCAGATTTCGCTTAGCACATAGCTATAGGTTTCAGGCCAGGTGGAGGCAAGAAAAACCGCATTAGCGCCAGCATTGCTAAGCAGGCGTGGCAGTTCTTCCTTGCTGTAGCGCCCTGTTACGTTTACGCCAATGGCTTCGAGCTGTTTTTGCCGGGTGCAGTTGCCAATGACTATAAACTCCAGCGGCAGTTTTCGTGCCTGCGCATCACGTGCGCAGGCGACTAAAATATTCGCCCCCTTGAGTTCATAAATGTTTCCTACCAGTGCGATGCAAAGCGGCTGGTTATGTTTGCGCTGGGCGGGTTTAGACGGTGCATGATCGGCAAGATTCGCAGCCTCTTTTTCATGCCATGGTTTAATGTTTAGCGTAGGAAAAAACCGCTGGTGGCGCGTTGCTGTATCGTTGCTGGGCGCACATACGCTACTGGCCTTGCCCAGTATATTCGCCCATGTGGCGCGCCATGCTGTGATAGAAAAAGGGGCGCTGGTCAGCATGCCGTTTTGGGTGATACAGCGCTGGCAGACAGCCGGGTCGGTCGGCATACCGCAATAGCGCCAGTTCTCATTCATCAGGTGGATACGCGGACAAAATGACATGAAGTCATGCAATGTCACCTCATACGTTGCGCCGAGTGTGGCTGCAAATTCGGGCAGGGATTTTACAAACAGGTAGGGGAAGTAGCGCACATGATGGAGGTAGATGTGGCTGATGTGCAGCGACTGGAGATAAGCAAGCAAGGTGGTTGTGCGGTAAAAACGTTTTCCG
>JAGVKI010000193.1 GCA_020050695.1 Alphaproteobacteria bacterium
ATTATAGCACGCAAAAGGTGAAGCGAATGTGAAGAATTATTAACGATTTCAGGCGGGAGAATCTAAGATAACCATGAAAAACAGTACCTTAAAAAGAGAAGGCGAGTCCCCATTTAAGGGGATACTCGCCTGTCTTCGGTGGTTTACGAATACCAGACCAGGATGATGAACCACATGAGCATGCACATAATTCCAGCCATCACACCAAATACCAGCAGGCACTGAATGACGAGGAATATATGCCATACCATCTTGCCGATAAACTCAGCAACCTTGCGTACCCGCTGCCGTACGGCATCCAGGCAATCAAACACGCGATCCAGGACATCCTTCTCCTGTGACACGGAACACCTCCCGCAAAAAAGGCTTACACCTTTTTGAAGCAGAACAGAGCGCGGGTGCGCCTGTTTGAATCAAAAGGGCGTAGCCGGCTCTGATAGTTTGTGGAAATGCCGCATAAAGCAGCAACAGATACCAACAAACACATCGCCACCATTATAGCATGCTATAAGGCGACCAAATATGAAGCTTTGTTAAAATATGGGGAAGGGAATAAACTGTAAGTTGCTGATATAAAAAGAATGCTCCCCCAACCCTTGCGGGGAGGGGGAGACATTCAGGCTGTCGCTGACGATCACTTACTTCATGTACGACAGGACCGCGAAGGCCCCGAGCAGCAGGAAGCCGATGATCATCAAGCGCACGAACCACCGCCAGACGAAGGAGGGCTTCTTGGCCACTTCCTCCCTGGCCGGGGCGAGCACCGGGATGTCGCTGACACCCGTGAACGCGATCACCGGGAAGAGTTTCACCTCTTCCGAGGCGGAATTCAGCCTCACGGGGACGGGGTCACCGAGCTTGACGTCGTCGCCAACCTCGACTTCGACGCACTGGCGGCCCTTGATGCGCGCAATTGCCTTCTTCATACGGATTCTCCGGTAAGGACAGGCGTGTGCCTTTCCTACAGCAAACAGAACGGGCAACGCGCCAATTCCTGTGTAGGTATGGCACATGCCTGTTACTGATAGTCGGGTTTGGGGGTACTAGTGTACCCCTATTACAAACCAAGACTTTTCACCTTCCATTATACCACGGAAATGGTTAAATATTGTGAACGATTTGTTAACCTGTGGCCGCATGCTGCCGGGCCATTGTAACAATTGCAACCAATTGTTATATAATTATATAAACAGGCCAATAAAGCAGAATAGCAGCAGGTGAAGCAGCAGGTACGCCCGCGATGCGCGTCCCATATCCGCGTCACTTACCCGGGCCGTTCCGGGGCCAACCCATCCCTCATGCATATAGGCAGAAGTGGGGCCGCCAAGGGCAACATTGAGCACCGACGCCGCAGATAGCAACGATACATCCTGTGGTGATTCGCCAAAAATGCCCTTGCTTATTTGCGCCGCACTATCGCCAAACTGGGCCGAAGGGATAAAGATAGCGGCGCATATCCACAGCAGCGCCGTGATGCGCGCCGGGACATAATGCAGTATGTAATGCAGCCGCTTAGCGCCATGGGCAAAGGCCTGCTCGCTTTCGGTGGGACGCACCAGGGTTTCCTGCATGATGTAGATAATCCTGCTGATAAAGAACCCGGGCAGGCCAAACAGAATGTAAAACAGGACAGGCGCTACGATCTTCTCGGAAAAATGCACCGCAAGAATTTCCACCGCAGCGCGCGCAAGGCCATGGTCATCCAGCTTGGCATGATGACGCCATGCCGTGTGCTCAAGCACCTGCCTTGCCGCCTGGAGGTTGTTTGCGCGCAGGTAGCGGCGTATGGCAGAGGCCATATTCCAGCTGGAGCGAAACGGCAGCAGGAAGGCAAGCAGCAGCACTTCGCCAAACTGCATGTCGCCCTGGAAGATCCAGCTAAGCAACATGCCAAATGCAATACAGGCAAATACCGCAAACCAGGCTACGACCCAGCCGCGAATTACCCGCGCCTTGCTGCTGCGGTTTTCACGGTTCAGGCGGCGCTCTATATCGCGTACACCCTGCGCTGGCATGCGTGTCAGGCGTCCAAGGCCAAGCCATTCATGCAGCGAGCGGGGGCCGCCAAACAGGGCATTTACAAGCAGGGCGCATAATATGAGCAGCGCACGTTCCACTATATGTCCTGCGGTTGTTGTGTTTTAGCCATTTACACACCTTGCAAATTCTGGATGATACAACGCGATGATACAATTCAGGCGGACTATAGCAGCACAGCACAGACGGTTTCAAACAGTATGAATGATAAGACCTTAAGCCTTGATAAGCTGCCCCCGTTAAAACAGGTGATCGATAGCTTCGGACTTTCAGCCAAAAAATCGCTCGGCCAGCATTTCCTGCTCGATAGCCGCATTACCGACAAAATCGCGCGCTACGCGGGTGACCTGCACGGATGCAACGTAATTGAAGTGGGCCCCGGCCCCGGCGGGCTTACCCGCTCACTGCTGGCTGCTGGCGCACAGGAAGTCATCGCGGTGGAAAAAGACGACCGCTGCCTTGCCGCCCTTGCCGAAATAGAAAAACATGCAGGCGGCAACCTGCGTATCGTGCATGGCGACGCCATGACCTTTGATCCTATCAGCGAAGTGGGCGCACCGCGCAAGATTGTCGCCAACCTGCCTTACAACGTGGGAACCGCCATGCTGGTCGAGTGGATGGACATGGTCGATAAACATGGCCCCTCGGCCTTTTCTTCGCTGACATTGATGTTCCAGAAGGAAGTGGCTGAACGCATTATCGCCGATCCGGGCTCTAAGGATTTTGGCAGGCTGTCGGTACTGTGCCAGTGGCTGTGCGACTGCCGCTGGGATTTTGAATTACCGCCCGGTGCATTCTCGCCGCCGCCTAAAGTAAGTTCCGCCGTTGTGACGCTCACGCCGCGCCCTAAAAAACTGGTGGAGGTGCGCAAAGACATACTC
>JAGVKI010000157.1 GCA_020050695.1 Alphaproteobacteria bacterium
CAGCTTTTCATATGAGTCCGTACCACACACGCTACCGTCTTAACCCTGTCAGCATGCTGTCTGAGATCAACTGGGTCATTGTGCTGGTGATGATGATGATCAGCGGTATTGGCTTTGCCATGATGGTATCGGCAGGCGGCGGTGAATTTTATCCCTTTGCTTCCCAGCAGGTGACGCGTTTCCTGGCTGCCTTTGTGGTAATGATAATACTGGCGCTGATTCCCATGCGTGTGCTGATGGATTATGCATACTTCATTTATTTCCTATGTCTGTTCATACTGGTGGTAGTGGACGTGGTGGGGCATATCGGTATGGGCGCACAGCGCTGGCTGCGCCTTGGCGGCATGAACCTGCAGCCGTCCGAATTCATGAAGCTGGCACTAATTCTTGCGCTGGCGCGTTATTTCCACCAGCTTCACCCGGAAGACATACGCCGCCTGCCATTTTTGCTCACTCCGCTGCTAATGATGGCGCTACCTGCGATATTTATTCTTCGCCAGCCAAACCTCGGTACTACCACTATCCTGCTTTCGGTAGGGGTGATTATGTGTTTCCTGGCGGGGGTGCAATGGCGCTATTTTATCGGTGCGGTTACGGCGGTCGTGCTTGCTGCGCCGCTGGGCTACCACTTCCTGCATGATTATCAGAAAAAGCGCGTGCTTACCTTCCTTGACCCGCAGCAGGACCCGCTGGGTGCGGGCTATAATATCCTTCAGTCCATGATCGCCATTGGTTCAGGCGGTTTGTTCGGCAAGGGCTATTTGCAGGGGTCGCAAAACCAGCTGAACTTCCTGCCGGAAAAACATACCGACTTTATTTTTACCATGCTGGCGGAAGAATTCGGCTTTCTGGGCAGCCTGTTCCTGCTGCTGTTATATGGCGTGCTGCTTGGGCTTGGTATGATGGTGGCGGTGCGTAACCGCAGCACCTTTGGCTCCATGGTTGCTGCCGGGGTGGTTGCACTCATTTTCGTGCATGTGCTGATTAACTGCGCGATGGTGATGGGTATGCTGCCGGTGGTGGGGCTGCCGCTGCCGCTTATGTCGTATGGCGGCAGTATTATGGTCTCGACGGTGGTGGCTATCGGGCTGCTGCTGAACGCCTATACCTACCGTAACCAGTACCCAAGCCGGATGATGCCTAAACTCTAATGGTTAACGGGTTTAAGCTGTCGATAAATAAGGCTTCTGGCCGCCTTTGGCCTCCTGTCATTGTGCTTGTGTGAGAAGCCATTGTCCTATATTGTGTTTTCATTGTATTAACCAGATCACGCCTGCGGGCCCGCGACGCTTAATAGCCAGTTCGCGCCTGCCGGTGGGAAACGATGACTATGTTGCATAGTTCGCAGGATACCCGTGCCTCTGGCGCGGATACAGATGCGTACATAGAAGAGCGTATTTATGCCGCGCTTGATCTTGGTACGAATAATTGCCGCCTTTTGATCGCGGCTCCCATGCGCGCAGGTGATGAAAACCCACCCTCACATTCCGTATCCTCCCCGGCTATTAAGGTGTTTGACAGTTTTTCGCGCGTGGTACGCCTGGGTGAAGGGGTAAGCACTAACGGTGTGTTGTCTCCTGATGCCATGGAACGTACCCTTGGCGCACTCAAGGCCTGCCAGAAAAAACTCAGCCGCTATAAAATCGCCAATGCCCGGTTTGTCGCTACCGAAGCATGCAGGCGCGCAGGTAATGGCGAATTGTTCCTTGAGCAGGTGCGCAAGGAAACCGGTATTTCGATTGATATTATTTCCAGTGAGGAAGAGGCGCGGCTCGCCTTTCTTGGCTGTTCATCGCTTCTGGCGCAGGGCTCAAAGCGCGCCATTGTGTTTGATATTGGCGGCGGCAGCACCGAACTGATGTGGATCGATGTCGAGCGCACCCAGAACAATAACCGCCTGCATGAAGATAACACGCACATCACCGACTGGCTGTCGATTGGCCACGGGGTGATGAACCTGGCCGATCGCTTTGGCGGAGCCAGTTTTGCCGATGTGGCGTTTGACGATATGGTGCGTTTCCTGATCGGGCAGTTACAGCCGTTTGATAGCGCCAATGCGATTGGCCAAACTATCGGCCAAACGATTGGTGATTCGTCGGTGCAGCTGCTTTCCACCTCGGGCACGGTTACCACGCTGGCCGCCATTCATATGGATCTGCCGCGCTATGACCGTGCGCGTATTGACGGCATTACGCTGAAGATCAGCGACATTCGCGATACGATTCGCCGCCTGCTTGCCATGCGTCCGTCGGAACGTTTCAACCATCCCTGCATTGGCCCTGACCGTGCAGATTTCATTATTTCCGGTTGCGCCATATTTGAGGCCATCAGCAGCATGTGGCCAACCGGGCATATTACCATAGCCGATCGCGGGGTGCGAGAAGGCATTATCCTTTCACTCATCAATCAAACATGACCAAATCTAGTAATTCTTCTGGCAACTCCTCGGGTAACCGTGAACTCAAAAAACGTGTAAAGACAGCGCGTGGCCGCAGCACGTCTTCGGTGCGCTGGCTGAAGCGCCAGCTTAACGATCCGTATGTGACACGCGCCAAGCGCGAGGGTTACCGTTCGCGCGCGGCCTATAAGCTGATTGAACTTGATGATAAGTTTAACTGGCTCGCCCCCGGCAAGAAAGTGCTCGATCTGGGTGCTGCTCCCGGCGGATGGACCCAGGTTGCCGTGTCACGCGTTAAATCGGGTGAGGAAGAACCATCGGTTATTGGTATCGATCTTTTGCCCATGCAGCCGATTGCGGGCGCAATGCTGATGAAGCTGGATTTCATGTCGTCGGTTGCGATGGCGGAAATACGCGCGCACATTAAAGAAGGGGTCGATATTGTGCTGTCTGACATGGCGCCAAACACCACAGGCCATCAGGCGACTGACCATTTGCGTATTATGTCGCTTCTGGAAGCGGCCTATCCGTTTGCATGCGAAGTGCTGCGTGAAGGCGGCACCTTTGTGGCCAAGGTATTCCAGGGTGGCACCGAGCGCGAACTGCTTGCGCGCATGAAGCAGGATTTTGCCGTGGTCAAACACGCAAAACCTAAGGCAAGCCGTGCTGATTCTTCTGAAATGTATGTCATTGCCAGTGGCTTTAAGAAAGCGAAGTTGAAATGAGTCGTCTGCTTATTGCCGTTATACTACTGGTTACTGCCTGTTCTCCCCAGCGTCAGATTTATCACTCACAGGCACCGGAAGAGCGCGCCAAATTTGTGGCCGATATTTTTTATCAGCCCGATGATGCGCCGCTGCCATACCGCGTATGGGAGCCTAAGGGCAAGCGCGCTAAGAAAAACCCCAAGGCCGTTATTATCGCGCTGCATGGTTTCAACGATTACAGCCGTGCGTTTGAAACGGCAGGGCCGTATTTCAGCGAGCATGGTTTTGTGATGTATGCCTATGACCAGCGTGGCTTTGGTGCTGCGCCATACACGGGCATATGGGCGGGTGAAGATAACCTGATCCATGACCTGGCGAATTTTGTACGTAAGGCCAGAGAGCGCCATCCTGATGCACCGCTGTATATTCTGGGCGAAAGCATGGGGGGCGCAGTGGCTATTATCGCAACCTCCACACCTGACTTTCCAAAAGTAGACGGTGTGGTGCTCGTGGCGCCCGCTGTATGGGGCGAGGATACTATGAACCCCATTTACCGCATGACGCTGTGGATGGCTGCACATACCATGCCGTCCTACAAGCTGACGGGCAGCGATCTTAAAATTCTCGCCTCCAATAATATCCCGATGCTTCAGCGCATGTCGCGTGACCCGATGATTATCAAGAGCACGCGTGTGGATGCCATTTACGGCATCGTAAAGCTGATGGACAGGGCGTTCCTGGATGTACCGAAAGTCAATGTGCCGGTGCTGATGGTGTATGGTTCTGACGATCAGGTGATCCCGCAAGGCCCTATCGAGCGCGCGCTTGAGCGCTTCAATCAACCGGTGCAATATGTGTATTACCCGGGCAGCTACCATATGATGCTACGTGACATTCAAGGCGAAGTGGTGATGGCTGACATTGCCAGCTGGATCGAACATCCCGGTGCGCCGATGCCATCGGGTAACACCAGCGCCATTGTCCGCGCTCCCGCCGAAGATATGGTTGCAAAGAACGCTAAAAATTAGCTTGCCTGCCGTATGCTTCCCCACTAGCTTCACGCCCTTAAATGGTTTCGTGCTGGGCAATCAGTGCGGATGAAAAGGGAACAGGGTGCGGCGCCTTTAGCCAAATCCCTGACTGTGCCCGCAACTGTAAGCGATGAGTATCATACCACTTAATGCCACTGGGACACCGGGAAGGCGGTATGATGCGGTGATCCGCAAGTCAGGAGACCTGCCATTTACGTGTCACGCAAGTAGTCATTGGAACGGGGTGTTTCCGCTGCTGGTTCTCCTGATGCCGTATAGGCGCATGGGGTCTTACGTGGTGACACTGCCAGGTGTGCATGGTTATGCCCCCGGTGGCTTGTCATCACATTTACCTGGAGACTCCTGATGGATAATCGTTCTATTTCAAAACTACTGCTTAGCAGCGCATGCCTTGCTGCAGTCATTTCCACGCCTGCATGGGCGCGTGATGATGCTGCCACGGTGCCTGAAGTCGTGATAACCCCTAACCGTTCTCCTGTGCCAATTTCGCAGGTTGCCAGCAGTGTAACGGTGATCAAGCGTGAAGACATCGAACGCCAGAATAAATCCACCGTTACCGAATTGCTGCGCCAGGTGCCGGGGATCAGTATTGTCAATAATGGCGGGCAGGGGCAGACATCTACCGTGTTTATGCGCGGCACCAATTCCAACCATGTGCTGGTGCTGATTGACGGCATGGTGGTCAACGATCCGTCGCAGCCGGGCAACGCGTTCGACTTTGCCAATGTCACCATGGAAAATGTGGAACGTATCGAAGTGCTGCGTGGCCCGCAAAGTACGCTGTATGGGTCTCAGGCCATTGGCGGCGTTATCAATATCATTTCCAAAAAAGGCATGGGTGCGCCGCGCAGCAATGCGTTTGCTGAATATGGCAGCTATAACAGCCGGAAAATTGGTGCAGGCAATAGCGGTGAGATTGGCGGCACGTCCTATAGCTTTGGCCTTAGCCAGTATCATACGGGCGGTATTTCCGCCTATGCAAAGTCGCTTGGCGGAGTTGAGCGCGATGGCAGCGACATCTATAGCGCATCGGTGAATGTGGCGAGCAAACTGACGGATAATTTCACTGCAAAAACCAACCTGCGTTATA
>JAGVKI010000260.1 GCA_020050695.1 Alphaproteobacteria bacterium
CCATGGCCTTATGGTCATAGCCTACCGAACCACCCGATGCGAACGCGTCGCCCAGCCAGAAGCCATACTCAGCCGAAACACTGTTGGCGATGTCCGAAAACGTTGCTGTGCCTTTATCGGCAGCTACCACCAGATACGGATCGTCGTCATCCTGACGGGTAACCTGCAGCGGCGGCGTTACCTTGCCACCCACGATATTATCGGTAATGTCCAAAAGCCCGGAGAGGTACATTTTATAGCAGGCAATACCTTCTTCCATATAGGCTTCACGGCCACCCGTCTGCGGCGGTTGCTTGACCACAAATCCGCCCTTGCTGCCTACCGGCACAATCACGGAGTTTTTCACCATCTGCGCTTTCATCAGGCCAAGCACTTCGGTGCGGAAGTCCTCATGCCTGTCCGACCAGCGAAGGCCGCCACGCGCCACACGGCCACCGCGCAGATGGATACCTTCCACACGCGTGCCATATACGAATATTTCAGCAAACGGGCGGGGCAGGGGAAGGCCCGGCACGTTCTTGGAATCAAATTTAAACGACAGCACCGGCTTATATTCAGAACCCTTGCCCGACTGGTAATAGTTGGTACGCAGCGTTGCCTGGATCACTTCGACATAAGTGCGAAGGATGCGGTCAGACACCGCGTCGCTTACCTGCGCCAGCTTGCCATCAATGGCCTCAAGCAATGCCTGCTGACGGCTATCACGGTCTTTTGCCACCATATCAAAACGCGCTTCAAACAGTTCGACAATGTCGCGCGCAATCGCAGGCTGCTGAAGCAATGCCTGCTCGATGGCGCCCTGCGAATAGGTAAAGCCGATCTGCTTTAAATATTTGGCATACGCGCGCACGCACACTACCTGGCGCCAGTTAAGCTGGGCGCGCAGTACCAGTGCATTGAAACGGTCATTTTCCATTTCACGCTGCCAGGTTTTAAGCAGCGCTTCTTCAATCAGCGGCTTAACCAGCGCAAGCTCCCATGGCTGGTCGCCGGAGACTTCCAGCTTGAAATCATGCAGCCATATATGGCGTGATGTGGCCTGCAACTCGATCTGGAACGGGTGCTCTTCGATCACGCGGAAACCTGCGTTTTCCAGCATCGGCAGGAAATCGGACAGGGCAATCTGATCACCCGGGTTATAGATTTTCAGGTGCACATATTTTTCCGGCTGTTTTTTATCATGGAACAGTTCCAGCGACAGTTCATTGCGCTTTAAAGCTTCTTCGATCTTGCCGATGTCATAGACGGCTTCCTGCGTATTATAGCGGTCGATATAGGCATTGCTGTACGCAGAACCATAAATGGTTTGCAGCTGCATGCCCTTTTGTTCGCCATGCGCCTGGATCAGGCCTTCTTGCAGTAAGTCACTCCACAGATACGCACGGCGCGCAATTTCCTGCTCGATCTTAGGCAGGCTTACCGCCGGAATATCACCAGGGACGGTGCGTACAATCAGATGCAGGCGGGCAAGTGCCGCTTCTGCAATCTGGGTGGTAAAGGACGAGGTCACGCCGTTAAACGCCTGCTCCACTACCGCCTGGATCTGGCGGCGAAGTTCGGTGGAAAAACGTTCCCTTGGCACAAACACCATAAGGCTTACAAAGCGCTCAAACGCATCGGTGCGGGCAAATACGCGCACGCTTGGTTTGGCTTCCAGTTGCAAAATACCCATGCTGCTTTCAAAGAGCACATCTTCGCTCATCTGGAAGATTTCATCGCGCGGCAGGAATTCCAAAATGGCCTTGAGCGCCTTGCCATCATGGCTTTGCGGCGCGAAATGCGAGCGGGTAAGCGTGTTGGCAATCTTCTGGCGTACCAGCGGAATCTGGCTGGCACTCTGGTAATATACGTTGGAGGTAAACAGGCCAAGCAGGCGGATTTCGCCAATGACCTTGCCCTTGTTATCGAAGCGTTTTATGCCGACATAATCCATCAGCACGCTACGGTGAACCAGCGAGCGGCGGTTGGATTTGGTGATCTCAATAATCTGCGGAACCAGCAGGAAATGGCGGCTTTCCGGTGGCAGCGATTCCAGGCCATGCGGATTAATATCGTCATTGATTTTGAGGATACCGCGCGCAGAATCCGGCACGAGAGAGAGTTTCTCATTCCCCTTAGCATCGTAAAAATCATATTCGGCGTAACCCATGAACACGAAATTGCGATCGACCAGCCAGCGCATGAAATGCTGCGCCTCATCGACAATTTCCGCATCAAAGTGACCGCGTACATTTTGCAGCTTATCGCAAATGGCTTCGGCTTTTACGGTGATCTCTTTCCAGTCGGCCACCGTAAAACGAATATGCTGCAACACCCACTCAAGGTCGGCCTGCAACTGTTCGCCGGAAATATTTTCAGCAACGCCAGACACTTCAAAATGAATGAAAGATTCGAAAGCAAAACCATCGGTTGCCTTGGCATCGCCCAGTTCGGTGAGAACGCCCTTTTTATCGCGCTTCACATGAAAAATCGGGTGCAGCGTTTCGCGGATGGAAATGCCCTGGCGGGTCAGTTCGGCAGACAGCGAATCCACCAGAAACGGCATATCGTCATTGAGCAGTTCAATCACCATATGCTTGGCGTCGTAGCCATGGGTGGCTTTGTCCGGCATAAAAATGCGGATTTTCGGTTCGCCTGGCGTACGGCTGCTCATGAATTCATAGGCTGCCTGCGCTACGGCGACGGCGTGTTTAGCGTCATACTGCGCCAGGTCATCGACCGGCACGCGCGCATAAAACTGCGTGATGAATTGCTTAAGGCCGCTGGCCGCCTGCTTGGGGATGGCGTTTAAAATGGAAGAAAGCTGGGCGGCTTGTTTGCTGTGGTAGCCAGATGATTGAACCGAAGCGTTACTCATGAAAAATCCTGCGAGTTATTTTTTTGTATCTATTATAATATTCCGGTGTAAAAACATGCTCATGCATAACATGTCCTTACACGAATATCTACCCTCCTGCTGCACTATTGCAAGGCAGGCTGGCGCGCTGATAATGCGCTATTTTAACAGTGAATTCTCAACGAATCATAAAGAAGATAACAGCCCGGTCACCAATGCCGACACCGAGGCTAACGCATTGATTACAAAGGCTTTACGCGAACTCGCCCCGCATATTCCCATTATTGCCGAGGAAGATGAAGTGCTTGGCGCTAGCGGGCACGCACTGTTCTGGCTGGTCGATCCGCTGGACGGAACCCGCAGTTTTGTGCGCGGCGAGCCGGAATTTACGGTTAATATTGGCCTGATTAAAGATGGTGCGCCGCTACTGGGCGTTATCTACGCCCCGCCGCAGGATATGCTCTATTTCGGACAGGTAGGGGTCGGAGCGTTTCGCAGCCATGGCAGCAAGGAAGCTGAGCCGATACAGGTGCACAGGCCTGCCCCTGAAGGCATGGTGGTGGTGCGCAGTAAATCGCACCCTTCGGCTAAAACCGAAGCATTCTTAGAGACAATTAAAGTCAGGGAGCTGATTTCCGGGGGAAGTTCGATCAAGATCTGCATGGTAGCCGATGGCAGCGCTGATATTTATCCGCGCTTTGGCCGCACCATGGAATGGGACACCGCCGCAGGCCACGCTATTTTAAATGCCGCTGGCGGCAGGCTGGAAACACCCGAAGGTACGACACTGGTCTATGGTAAACCGGGTTTTGAAAACCCGCATTTCATCGCATATGGTAAATAATTAGCTGCGGCCACCACGGTCTGCACCTTGTACAGGCTGGTTGCTGCGCGCGGAGGTGCCGCCACTGCCAAGCCCGTCGGTGGTCATGCCGTTATTGCTGCCTACCGCCTGATTGAGCATCTCAGGCAGTTTGGTGGTCATCACCGCAGTCAGCATGCTGATGACGCTATTTAAATCCTGCATGCCATTTGCATTCATGCCTTCCGGCAGAAAGCCTTTCAGCATATCGGCAAATTGCTGGCCGGGCGCTGCCGCGCCGCGCACCGCGCCCTGTACATTCTGGTCTTTGAGCACGCTATCAAGAATAGGTGCAGCGTTCTTCATCACCTCAATAAACTGGGTGTTTTTGGTAAATTCTTCAATGCGCGGCTTCAGCTGCTCAATCATGGGGCCCGTAAGCTGCCCGCCCGGCAAACTGTCCGACATTTTCCTGATGGACTCAAGCAGGCCTTTACCCAGCGCCTGCTGCACCATGGGGTTGTCGATATTATCGGTCAGCAACTTTACATCGGTGCGGAATTTTTCAGGATCGCGCGTCGCTTCCTGCATGTATTTGGCGGGGTCGGACTTGATACGGTTTGCCAGCAGGGCAACCTGCGCCGCGCCGGCAAGTTCTTTAGGCTTATCGCCCAGCGAACCCAGCATGCCGGTAAGCGGATTTGAAGGAGCGGGGCTGGATGCGGCAGGTGCGGCAGCGGCAGGCGTATCGACCATGTATCTATTCTAACCAGAGTTAATGCTGTTTTACTTTAGCATACCAACATTAATAAAGGCTTAAAAACACAGGCAGCGCCATACCATAACACACTGATAAAAATAGATATTAGGTCAGCCTGGCGTCGATGGCATCCCATAAAATGGCTTCAACGGAAATATTATACAAACGGTTGATCGGACGGATACCGGTGGGCGAGGTGATGTTGATCTCGGTCAGGTAATCGCCGATGACGTCGAGCCCAACAAAAATCAGCCCTTCTTTTTTGAGCGTTGGCGCTAAGGCCTCACATATTTCATGCTGGCGTTTGGTAAGTTCCGCCTTTGCCGCCGTACCGCCCACACGGAAATTAGCACGCACCTCATGCTGCGCCGGAATGCGCCCCACAGCGCCCGCCAGCTTGCCATAGATCGGAAGAGCG
>JAGVKI010000327.1 GCA_020050695.1 Alphaproteobacteria bacterium
ACTCCCCTTGGATTTTTAGAACGTAGCGCGGACGTATTTCCTGACCGCCCCGCCTTGATACATGCGGGCACCGTACATACATGGAGCGATGTGTACAGGCGCTGCAGGCAACTTGCCAGTGCACTTAAAAAACGTGGCATTGGCGCAGGTGATACGGTTTCCATCATGGCGCCGAATGTGCCTGCACATTACGAAGTTTATTTTGGCGTACCCATGGCGGGTGCTGTTATCAGCGGGCTAAACACGCGCCTGGATGCTCCGGCAATTGCCCATATGCTTGCCCATAGCCACACCAAGCTGCTGATCGCCGACCGCCAGTTTTCGCATATTATTAAGCCTGCGCTTGCTCTCATGGACGCGGCCATGCGCCCCGCAGTAATCGATATTGATGACCCCCTGTGCAGTGATGGCGAACTGCTGGGTGATAAAAATTATGAACAGCTGCTGGATGAAGGTGATCCCAATTATCTATGGGAACTGCCTAAAGATGAATGGAATGCGCTGGCGCTGAATTACACCTCGGGCACTACGGGTGATCCCAAGGGTGTGGTGTATCATCATCGCGGCGCATACCTCAATGCGATCGGCAATGCGCTGGCGTTTAATTCCATGCCGTCGCACCCTGTGTATCTGTGGACGCTGCCGATGTTCCATGCCAGCGGCTGGTGCTTTCCCTGGACGATTGCAGCCCTTGCCGGCACCAATATCTGCCTGCGCAAAGTAGAAGCTGCTGCTGTATTTGATGCTATTGAAAAATACGGCGTTACGCATTTTACGGCAGCGCCTGTGGTGCTGAATATGCTGATCAACGCGCCGGAGAATGTGAAAAAGCGCCCTGCGCGCACCATCAATGTAATGACCGCAGGCTCTGCGCCGCCTGCCACCGTGCTGGCAGCCACCGCTGAGATGGGCTTTAACGTCACCCATGTCTATGGCGGCACCGAAGTATTCGGACCGAATATGTCCTGCGCATGGCACCCCGAATGGGACGCATTACCCAAAAATGAACAAGCCACCCTCAAAGCACGCCAGGGTGTGCGCTACACCAGCCTCGAATATATGCAGGTAGCCGATCCTGTCACCATGAAAGAACTGCCGCGCGACGGCACGTCAATCGGCGAAGTCATGATGCGCGGCAATGTAGTGATGAAGGGCTATCTCAAAAATGCTGAAGCCAATAGAGCCATTTTCCGTGGCGGCTGGTATCACACGGGTGATCTTGCCGTGCGCCACCCAGACGGCTATATCGAAATCAAAGACCGCCTTAAGGATATTATTATTTCCGGCGCAGAGAATATTTCTTCCATCGAGGTGGAAAGCGTTATTTACCGCCACCCATCTGTACTCGAAGCTGCGGTAGTGGCCAAGCCACATGACCACTGGGGCGAAGTAGTCTGCGCGTTTGTGGAACTCAAAGCCGGAGCACCTGCGGTAACCGAAGCAGAAATGATTGCATTCTGCCGTGATAATCTGGCACATTTCAAATGCCCGAAACATATTGTATTCGGGCCGCTGGATAAAACCCCTACGGGTAAAATCCAGAAATTCCTGCTGCGTGAGAGAGCCAAAGCCTTATGAGTAACGACCCTATTGTCATTGTTTCGACTGCCCGCACACCTATGGGCAGCCTGCTTGGTGAACTGAAAGATTTATCTGCCCATCAACTCGGTAGCATAGCGATAAAAGCTGCTTTAGAGCGCGCATCCCTTGCCGGTGATCAAATCGACGAAGTCTATATGGGCTGCGTGCTGCCCGCAGGGCAAGGGCAAGCGCCTGCACGCCAGGCATCGCTTGGTGCGGGCATTCCTGATTCCGTTCCCTGCACTACGGTAAATAAAGTGTGCGGCTCGGGCATGAAAACCGTTATGCTTGCACATGATTCACTGCTGCTGGATAGTGGCAATATCATCGTGGCAGGCGGCATGGAAAGCATGACCAATGCGCCGCATCTGATGCTCAAAGCCCGCAGCGGCTACCGCCTTGGCAGCGATGTCGTTTATGATCACATGGCGCTTGATGGCCTGCAGGATGCCTATGAAAAGGGCGTACCCATGGGTAATTTCGGTGAACGCTGCGTGAAACAATACGGCTTTAGCCGCCAGCAGCAGGATGATTTTGCCATCGCCTCGCTTACCCGCGCAAAGAAAGCCAGCAATGACGGCACCTTTGCCAAAGAAATTGCACCCGTTACCGTCAAAAGCAAAAAGGGTGATGTGGTAATAAGCCTGGACGAGCAGGCGCAAAAATCTGACCCGGCCAAAATCCCAACGCTAAAGCCGGCCTTTGGCGCAGACGGCACCATTACCGCAGCAACGGCCAGTTCCATTTCCGATGGTGCGGCAGCGCTCGTACTGATGCGCTTATCGCAGGCGGAAAAGCGTGGCCTGACGCCACTTGCCAAAATCCTTGGCCATGCCAGTTACGCGCAGGCGCCCAGCTGGTACACTACCGCCCCTATCTTTGCTATGCGCAGGCTTAGCGAAAAAACAGGTATCGCCGTTTCCGAGTTTGATTTGTTTGAAATCAACGAAGCCTTTGCCGTAGTGCCTATGGCTGCCATGCATGATTTAAAACTGCCGCATGAAAAGGTCAATATCCACGGCGGGGCGTGCGCGCTGGGCCACCCGATTGGCGCATCAGGCGCACGCCTGCTGGTAACGCTGCTCAATGCACTTCAAACACATGGGCTCAAGCGCGGCATGGCAAGCCTGTGCATAGGCGGCGGCGAAGCGGTAGCGACCGCCATTGAAAGGATGAATTAATGCAGCTTACTGAAATACAGCGCATGATCCGCGACACAGCGCGTGACTTTGCACAAAATCGCTTAGCGCCCGGCGCAGCCATGCGTGATGAAAAAGTGCTGTTTCCTTCTGAAGAAGTCAAGGAACTGGGCGCACTCGGGCTTATGGGCATGCTGATACCCGAGACCTACGGCGGCGCTGGTGCGGACTATGTTTCCATGGCACTGGCGCTGGAAGAAATTGCTGCCGCCGACGGTTCCATTTCGACTATCATGAGCGTGCAAAATTCACTGGTAGGTGTTGGCCTTCTCACTTTTGGCAATGACTGGCAGAAAGAAACCTTTCTTATGCCACTGGCGCGCGGCGAGATACTGGGCGCATTCGCCCTTACCGAACCGCAGGCAGGATCAGACGCAGCAGCCATTGCCTGCACTGCAAAAAAAGACGGCGACAGCTATATACTTGCAGGCAGCAAGCAGTTCATTACCTCAGGCAAATATGCCGACATCACACTGGTCTTTGCTATTACCGATCGCGCAGCAGGCAAAAAGGGCATTTCTGCCTTTATCGTACCGACCAACCTGCCCGGCTATACGGTATCCAAACTGGAGCATAAGCTTGGGCAAACCTCATCGGACACCGCTCAGCTGGTGTTTGAAGACATGCGCATTCCTGCCTCTCACCGCCTGGG
>JAGVKI010000049.1 GCA_020050695.1 Alphaproteobacteria bacterium
ATGCGCCAACACTGAAAATCTTGGCTTTTTCGTTTGAATCGGTGAGCGCCGTTTGTATAAGAATGGGCAGATTGGAGATGGAGGCATCGCCATCGGCTCGGACGTGCTGGCAAAATTCAAACCCATCCATTTCCGGCATCTGGATATCGCACACAATCAAATCAGGCTTGAAACTATGCAGTTTTTCCAGGCCTTCCTTGCCATTTTCCGCCTCTTCGATATGGATAAAGCCGTTTTTCCTAAAGATATGCACCAGCGTTGCCCGCCCGATGAAGTCATCCTCAATGATGAGGATTTTGTCGTTTGCCAATGCCTGTCTCATGCTGCCTGTTCCTTGCCGTCCAATTTTGTACGCAGGGCATTTTCTACTTCTGCTTGCGCCGTTTCGATCTGCATAGCAAGGGATTTTAGCCTGGCAGCATCTGGAGAACCCGCCTTGCCATACGCCTCAATTTCCTTGGCTATTTCCGCTACCTTCATCGCCCCGATCTGCTGGCTGGAAGATTTGAGCGGATGCGCGGCGCTGGACATGGCCTTATAGTCGCCTGCGTCATAACGTGCGCGGATAGTTTCCACATAGGTTTTCGCCACTTGCAGATGCTTCGTTATAACCGCAGCAAGGCCATCCTCCATTAATTCACTGAAGACGCTAAAAATCTGCATATCAAGTACTTGCATAGATTGAGCCTTCATTTCAAGGGTGGGAACGTTGTCATCTGCCTCGCCTTCGATGCAGGCAATGCGTTTATTCTCAGGTAACCATTGCTTGAGTATGCGCTCCAGATCGGCCTGCCGCACGGGCTTGGTGATATAATCATCCATGCCCGCTGCAAAGCATTTTTCGTCATCGCCTTTAAGCGCATTGGCGGTAAAGGCGATGATCGGCATACGCGAACGTTTCTGGTGTTCTTCCAGTTTACGGATGACGCCCGTGGCTTCGTAGCCGTCCATCACGGGCATCTGGCAATCCATGAAAGTCAAATCAAAATGATAGCGCTTAAGCTGCTTGACCGCTTCGTCGCCGTCGCCTGCCGGAGTCACTTTGCAGCCGTATTTTTCTAGCATGACGGTGGCTACCTGCTGGTTGATCGGGTTATCTTCAGCAAGGAGGATATGCACGCCCACAAAGCGCAAATTACGATTATCCTGTCGCTGCTGGCCGGATTTAGCCTCTTTCAGACTATGCTGGGTGATGATGGGAATGGTTTTGCCGGATGCGCGGGCATCAGCGATAATCGCCAGCGCGTCACGCAACTGCCAATGGAGCATTGGCTTGCTGAAATAACCCGCAAAACCGATTTTTTTCATGCGTTCTTTGTCGCCGCGATTTGGAGCAGACGTGATCATGACCAGTGAAATATTCTGGGTTGCGGGATTCCCCTTAATCTTTGCGCCCAGTTCTGCGCCGTCCATTTCAGGCATGAGGTAATCGATGGTGGCAATATCGAAGGTTTCCTTTTCCATGAGCGCTAACGCATCTTTGCCGCTGGCGGCCTCTATAACGGTCACGCCATCAGGCGCTATTTGTTCACGCACGATAGCGCGGGCTGTGGCATTGTCATCTACCGCGAGTAGCCGCAATCCTTTAAGTGCGACAGCTTCCGGAACGATCATCGTCGTGCCACCGCTTTTATCTTCGGCTAGCACAATATTGAACCAGAAGGTAGAGCCGATGCCGTAGGTGCTGCGCACGCCAATATCGCCGCCCATCAGGCTGGAAAGTTCTTTGCAGATGGAAAGGCCCAGGCCCGTGCCGCCGAATTTGCGCGTGGTGGAACTGTCGGACTGGCTGAATTTCTGAAATATCTGTCCGATCTTATCTTCGGGTATGCCGATGCCCGTGTCTTCAATTTCGACATGGAATTTCAATTTTCCGTCCGGCACGGTTTCATAGTTGAGGGCAAGCAACACATGGCCGGTTTCGGTGAATTTAATGGCATTACCCACCAGGTTAAACAAAATCTGCCGCACGCGCCCCGGATCGCCGGTTACAAAACGTGGCGCGCCGGGCGGATAGCGCAGCAGCAGTTCCACACCCTTTTCATTGGCCTTGAATGCCATCATTTCGCAGACTTCCTCGAGCAGCATTTGCAGGTCAAAGGGGATGGATTCCAGATCGATTTTACCCGCCTCGATCTTGGAGAAATCAAGAATATCGTTGATGATTTGCAACAATGATTCCGCCGAGTTGATAACCGTTTGCGCATAGCCGCGCTCCACCTGTTTCAGGTCGCAATCAAGTAGCAAATTGGTCATGCCGATGATGCCGTTCATGGGGGTGCGGATTTCATGGCTCATATTGGCGAGAAACTCAGACTTGAGCCGCGCGGCTTTCTCCGCCTCCAGGCGCGCGATCTGTGCCTCCTCGTTGGCTATTGCCAGTTCTACCGACATTGTTTCAGCCTCTTCTTTGGCTGCCACCAACTCAAATTCCATCGCTTTACGGCGGCTTATATCACTCAAACTTCCCGCGATACGTGTCGGCTTGCCGTCATTGTCCCACATGGCCTGACCTTTGGTGCGGAACCACTTATATTCGCCGGATTTAACCTTCAGGCGGTATTCTATATCATAGGAATCCGTATGTTTCATGAGATGTTGCTGCAAAAGTTCCAGCGTCTTCTCCTTATCTTCCGGATGCAGTCGCTCGCTCCATTCCTCAAAGAAATTTCTCATTTCGTGGTCAGCATAGCCGAGCAGTTCTTTGAAGCGCGGTGAAAAATACGTTTCGTCGGTCAGCAGATTTCGATCCCATATACCGTTATTGGAGCCGGTGATGGCGAATTGGAAACGCTCCTGACTGTCCTTCAGCTTTTTTTCTGCTTCTTGACGTTCGGAAATATCGCGAATGGATCCGACAAATTTTCTTTCCCCACTTACATTGAAAATGTTGATCGCCAATTCTATAGGAAATACGCTGCCGTCTTTACGCCTGGCGATTACTTCGCGGCCCGTGCCAATGACTTTTTTCTCGCCAGTCTCCAGGTGATGGCGCAAATAGCCGTCATGCGCTGAATGGTATGGCTCCGGCATGAGAAGATTTATATTTTTTCCAATGATTTCTTGCGCCCGATAGCCGAAAAGCCGTTCGGCGGACGGGTTGGCGGTGTCTATGATGCCCCGCTCGTCAATAGTGATGATGCCGTCTACCACCGTGCCAAGAATCGCCTGCGTACGCGTGGCAACGTCCAGCACGTCTTTTTCCACCAGATTTTTTCTGGCGTATACTATTACGGATAAGGCCATTGCGAGCGCGGTCAGAAGCGCCGCAAGCATTTTCAGGCGGTATGCCTGCATTTTTTCAACGCGTTCATTCAAATGCCAGTCAAGATGGTCAGAGAAACGCACATAGACTTCCACGAATCTTTCAGTCGTCGCCGTTATTACTGCAAAAAACTCTTCGTGGGTCATTTTTTCGTTGCCTTGGTGATCGACCATGCGCTCAAACAGTGTGGTTGTATGTTGCAATTGATCCAGCGCCTGCACATCGGTCTCTACCCTGTTGGAAACACCCTCGGGGTCATTGTGTTCGATGGCTTGGATAGAATATCTGTATTTCTGCGCCAGTGCTTCGAGTTTTCCTTTAAAGGCAAGCAGAGTATGAAGCTCGTCGCGATTCAAGCCCGTGCCCGTCAGTTTTCCAGATATTTTCCTGCGTATGAGTCCTAAATTTTCGGAAATATCGGGTATGATATTCACGATGACGTTCATCATGTAGTAGGTTTCCAGTTCTGGATCGAGGATGAGATTGGACTCGTTGCCTACATCTTCCATGAGCAACATCAGCGATGTAATGGGCCGGGGGTTCCATTCGGGAAGATTGGCGGAGGGCAGGGGCAGCGGCTCTTCTACCGCTTCCATAAGCAGTTTTTTTGTTTCTTCCCAGCGGGCTGCAATCAAAAGTCGCTGCGCGTCGGCACTTAACGCATCGACCAGGTCAATCCGTTTCTTCACCGCATCCTTGAGCGCCGAAAGCTCAGTATCATCCCAACCAGGGCTGCCCGTGACCGTCCATTTTCCACGGTAAGTCTGCGCGGCGATCAGCGTATTGAACAGTGCATGATGATAGCGCACGCCGATGCGCTCTTTTCGGGAAAAGTCTATGGATTTATTCATTTCCTGCACCAACAGGATGACTGCTACGCCAAATGGTATGAGGAATAAAACAACCGCAAACAATACAAAATGGCGCGAGAGAATAGTTTTCATATCATAAACTTCCGAAGTGTTTTCTCTTTTCTCTACATAAAATCTCGACTAATATAATCAACCTATAGGTGTTTTGTATAGTAAATTAACAATCATCCGGTTAAATTGACAGGCAAAGGAAACTAGTAAATGAAAAACACGATAGTCATCGTCGATGATACGCAGCTCTACCAGGCGATGCTCAAAAGCAGCGTGGAAAAATTGGGATTCGATACACTGTTATGTAATGATGGAGTGCAGGCGATAAAATGCCTCGAACAACACAATGCGTCGGTTGCCGCAGTGTTCCTCGATATTTATATGCCACAGATTGATGGCATCTCTACCCTCGGCCATTTCCGCAGCAACTATCCCGATCTTCCCGTATTTATGATCACCAGCAGCGAAGATGCTGCAGACAAAAAATCAGCCGATGGGCTGGGTGCGGCGGGCTTCATCAAGAAGCCCTTTGCGGCAGAGACGATTCATGAAACCATTAAAGCATTACTGGGAAATTTGAGGCCGCCAGCAAAGAGGGCTGCCGGCTGATTCATCTTAATAAGCCCAGTCAATCCGAGGCAGAACGGCTTAAAATCCGTTCAAAATGAGTGAAATACGAAAAAGCCCGGAACCAGGCTTGCCGTAATCCATTGAAAACGTTGCTTTCTAGAAGAATCAGACCTCCGGCCATCACATTACGAGGGGTACCTTTGTTCAGTTCAATACGTTTAGTTCTTGCGGGAACTTCATGCTGATAAACTCCGTGCCGCAAATGGGGATAAATGCAACGCCATCCGGCAAATAAAACGCAAGCAAACAGGCGTTTGCCGGAGTTATTGCTGATAGGCATTCAATGGGCTTAATAGAACTAGTAATGTAAGAATTTTTGCTGACTAGCCCTTCTTTTTCAAAGAATTGCCAAGTATCGTAGGTTGTTCTTGTAATTTTTGGCTATTCTGGCTAATTATTGCGTCCTTACCTAGGGTAAGCTGATGTAGCTCAGTTGGTAGAGCACCGCATTCGTAATGCGGGGGTCGCAGGTTCGAATCCTGTCATCAGCACCATTTTTATCAAGCCGCTTTATCAAAAACATCTTCCATGTGCATATAGGCATCGGGATAGAATTGCGCGCTGGTTGGCTTAGCTCAATGCAGACCAAACAGTGAGGCATGACAGGGGTCAAAAAACACTCCATAGCGCTTTACATACGGTAACCTAAGAACGAAACGCACTATAATTCATACCTATACTATTCAGTATGATTTAAACCCAAAACATGATAATGGATTTGTAATACATCACAGCCTGCTATGGAGCCTGATATGACCGACTTGTTTGATAGTCTTACCGTAGGTAATCTTACCCTTAACAACCGCATTATCATGGCACCGCTTACCCGTATGCGCAGCCAGCAGCCAGGTAATATCCCCCACGCGCTCAATGCACGCTATTACGCCCAGCGCGCCAGCGCCGGGTTAATCATTTCCGAAGCCACCCAGATAAGTCAGCAGGGACAAGGATATCCGGCCACTCCTGGCATTCATTCGCCTGAACAGGTAGCAGGCTGGAAGCTGGTAACCGATGCGGTGCATGAGCAGGGTGGGAAAATATTCCTCCAGTTATGGCATGTAGGGCGTATTTCGCATTCCTCTCACCAGCCTGAAAATGGTATGCCGGTTGCACCTTCGGCTATTAAGCCTACGTGCAAAGTATTTACCGCCGACTGGAAACAGGTTGAATATGAAACCCCGCGCGCACTTGAAACAGAAGAAATCGCAGCTATTTTGCAGGATTACAAAACCGGCGCCGAAAATGCCAAAGAAGCCGGTTTTGACGGTGTAGAAGTCCATGGCGCCAATGGCTACCTGCTTGACCAGTTCCTGCAGGATGGCACCAATCACCGCGACGACGTCTATGGCGGTTCCATCGAGAACCGTGCACGTTTCCTGCTGGAAGCTGTGGATATGGCGGTGCAGGTATGGGGAAAAGAGCGCGTAGGCGTTCGCCTCTCCCCTCACGGCACCTTCAACGATATGAGTGACAGCGATCCTGTGGCGCTTTTTTCCTATGTTCTGGAACAGTTGAACAACCGCGCCATTGCCTATGTGCATATGATTGAGCCGCGCGCTACCAGTGCTGGCGGCAGCGATGCAGTTACGCATGACGCGCCCTCCACATCGCAATTGTTCCGCAGGTTATTCGACGGGGCGTTTATTTCGGCAGGTGGCTATACGCCCGAAACAGCGAAGCAAACGGTTGCAGACGGTACGGCCGATGCTGTCGCCTTCGGCAGGCTGTATATTGCCAATCCTGATTTGCCTGAGCGCATCCAGTCCGGTGCCGCGCTCAATCCGTATAATCGCGCTACCTTTTACGGTGGAGCGGAAAAAGGCTACACCGATTACCCGACCTTAAAACAAGAAGCAGCATAACATGACGAGAAAAAAGATGATCTGGATTGGCATTGGTGCAGCGGTGATGATTGGCGTATTGGCAGGCCCGATTGCCAGCAATGTCGAACAGGCCAAGTACAGCGTCGTAAAATCCGACGGCAACATTGAAATACGAGACTATCCCGCCCTCGTCATAGCGCAGTTCGAAGCTGCTGGCCCGCGTGAAGAAGCGATCAACACAGGGTTTAAAGCCCTGGCAGGATATATTTTTGGCGATAATAAAGCGCAGACCGAACTGGCAATGACCGCCCCGGTAACGCAGCAGGCCAATGAAGAAATCGCCATGACCGCTCCCGTTACCCAGCAGGCTAACGGCGATAAGTGGCAGGTACGCTTTGTCATGCCATCACGCTATACGCTGGAAACATTGTCCAGGCCCAATAACCCGGATGTAAAACTGAAATCGACTCCGCCTAAGCGCTATGTAGCCATACGGTTTTCCGGCATGGCCAGTAAGGACACGCTGGAGAGTAAGTTCATGCAGCTGCGCGAATACCTGCAAAAAGAAGGGATTGGCTATACCGGCGATCCCATCTATTCGTTTTTCAATCCACCGTGGACACTGTCTTTCCTGCGACGCAATGAAATCATGCTGGAACTTAAACAAGGGTAACCTTTCATGACAACCGCTATATATGCCGCCCTGCTGGGGCTTATGCTGATTGCGCTTTCCGTCAATGTCATTAAAGGCCGCAGGGCTTTTGAAACAGCATTGGGTGATGGTAGCCATATGGAAATGAAACGCCGCATCCGTGCGCAGGGTAATTTTTCGGAATATACGTCCATTTTCCTTATCATGCTGGGATATGCCGAATATGGCGGTCTACCCTCTTATGCGGTGCATCTGCTGGGCAGCTTATTTATTG
>JAGVKI010000243.1 GCA_020050695.1 Alphaproteobacteria bacterium
ATTTGCCATACCGCAGATTAATGTGGTTGAACTGGTGCGCGTATCGCCTGAATCAGGGCTGAGCCTTGAGCAAATCAATGGCGCGCTGGTATTGCGTCTGCGCGAAAAACTATTGCCGCTGGCGGTGCTAAGTGAAGTGCTTGGCTTTAATGGAAGCCGCGAAGCACTGGTGGCAAAACAGCATTATGTCGCTGTGTGCCGCGTGGGCGGCTATGATTTTGGTATTGTGGTTGACCAGGTCTATGACACCGAGGAAATTGTAGTAAAGCCGGTGGCCAGTATCCTTAAATCTATTAGCGTTTATGCGGGCAGCACCATCCTTGGCGATGGTAGCGTAATTATGATCCTTGATCCTAACGGCATGGCGCGCAGCATTGGCAGCATTGAAGTATCCACCCGTGCAGAAACGGCGCTTAAAACCTCCCAGCAGGCGCAGGGCGACAAGCAGGTCGGCTTCTTATTGTTCAGGGCGGGCAAGGGGGCTCCTAAATCCGTTCCGCTCGAACTGGTCTCGCGCCTTGAAGAAATTGATGTGGCCACGATTGAAATCGCAGGGGAATACCCCGTGGTGCAATACCGCGATGAACTGATGCAGCTGGTAACCGTAGGCACTGATTTCAGGATGCCAGATAGCGGCAATGTAGATGTGATCGTATTTACCTATGACAAGAAAGTAGTCGGCCTCGTGGTGGATGAAATCCTCGATATTGTCTATGCGCCATTTGCGATCAAGATTGCCGCTAAGGAAACGCAGCAGCCAGGCTTTCTGGGGAGCATGGTGATTGTCGGAAAAGCAACGGACGTGCTTGATGTAGGCCATATGCTGACTTGGGCGCTGGGCGAAAATTTCAAGCCTGCGCCAGATGAGCGCGCGAAGGAAAGCAATGTGCTGCTGGTGGAAGACAGCCCGTTCTTTCGTAATCTTACCATTCCGTTCCTTACCTCCGCCGGGTATAAAATCACCGCCGCTGCCGACGCTGAAGAAGCACTTAGCATCATCAGCAAGGCCGATGTGAAATTCGATATGATGGTCACCGATATTGAAATGCCAGGCATGAACGGTATCGAACTGGCGCATGTATGTCGTGGCATGCCGCAGACGGCGGGATTACCGATTATTGCCTATACGGCTTCTGTCAGTAACGAAACACTGCGCCAGACCAAGTTGGTGGGTATGCAGGACTGCATTGTTAAGACCGACCGTCCTGGCCTGCTTCAGGCCATGGCACGCAGCCTTGCGCCAGGCAAGCAAATGGCAGGGGAGGCGAATGCATGAGCGGTTCCCATAAAACAAGCCCATTGATGGCGCTGCCGGAAACGGACAGCATCTATGTCACCATGCGCGTAGGCGCGCAGCTGTTTGGCATTGATGTAAAGCATGTGCGCGATGTTTTGCAGAACCAGCATATTACCCGGATTCCGCTGGCGCCGCAGCAGGTGGCGGGTTCACTCAATTCCCGTGGCCGCATTGTAACGGTGATTGATGCACGCAGGCGCCTTGGAATGGAAGCATTAGAACCCAGTAAATCTGCCAACACCTTTGTGGTGGTGGATTTAAAAGGCGAATTATACAGCCTGCTGGTCGATAGCGTGGGCGATGTCATGACACTGCCTAATGCCCATATCGAAGATACCCCGGCCAACCTTGCCAGCAACTGGCGGGCCCTGTCATCGGGGATTTTCAAGCTGGACGATGAATTGCTGGTGCTGATCGATATTCATGCATTCCTGAAGATGTCCTGATGCCGTCCTGTTTAGTGGTAGATGATTCTAAAGTGGTGCGCACGCTTGAAAGGCGTATCATGGAGGAGTTGGGCTTTTCGGTGCAAGAAGCGCAGGACGGCCAGCAGGCGCTGGAATGCTGCGCGTTGCACAAGCCGGACCTTATCCTGCTCGACTGGCATATGCCGGTGATGAACGGGCTTTTTTTTCTCAAGGCGCTACGTATCCTGCCAGGCGGGGATGTGCCTAAAGTAATTTTTTGTACGACGGAAATTGAAACTGCCAACATCCTGACTGCGCTCGAAGCGGGCGCTAACGAGTATATTATGAAGCCTTTTGACGCCGACATAGTCAAAAGCAAACTCGAACAACTCGGTATGTTGTAACGACCCGCAAGCCTGTCTTGCATTTTAGGATAACTATGTTTGTAGAACTGCTGATCGCCTACGATTCTGCGGTGGTTTTTGTCCGCTGCAATACGCGTTTTTCTGCCTCGCAAAAGGGAGGCGCACATTGATGCGGCCAGAGGATGTTGCCCTTATTGCTGACCTGCTTAAAAAACGCTCCGGCATGGCGCTGGCGCAGGATAAGGAATATCTCATTGAAAGCCGGTTGCTGCCGGTGGCGCGTCATTACGGTCTGGCGGATATTGAAACATTATGTGACCGTTTGCGCAGTGGCGCGGATGAGGCATTGCTCTATGCGGCAGTAGAAGCCATGACCATTAATGAGTCATCGTTCTTCCGCGATATAGAACCCTTTGAACTGCTACGCCAGCAACTCCTTCCCATGCTGATGGAAAAACAATCTGTCAGGGGAAAGCTGCGCGTATGGAGTGCGGCAAGCGCGACCGGGCAGGAGCCATATTCCATTGCCATCTGCATCAAAGAAGAGATGCGTATGGCTGGCTGGGAGGTGGAGCTGATCGCCACCGACCTGGCGCGCAAGGTGCTTGATAAAGCAAAGCGGGGTATCTATTCACAGTTTGAAGTACAGCGCGGCATGCCAATCCAGTTGCTTGTAAAATACTTTACCCAGCTTACAGGCGGTAACTGGCAGGTAAAAGACAGTCTGCGTTCGATGGTGGATTTCTGTCCCCAGAATTTGTTGGAATCGTATGATTCGCTCGGACAATTCGATCTTATCTTTTGCCGTAATGTATTTATTTATTTTGATGAAACGGCAAGAATACAGGTGGTGCGCAGGCTTGCGCAGTCATTACATCCGCACGGCGCACTGATTATCGGGGCAACAGAAAGCCTTGCTGACCCCGATGGGCGCTTTATCCCAGTCGATAACTTCCGCGGCGCATACCGGCTTAAATAATTGGTAGGCAGCAGCAATAAAAAAAGCCAGCCTCCTTTCGAAGACTGGCTTAATTTGCGTTCTTTAAGAGGTGGTATTAAACCACTTCGTCAGCAGGCAGCTTGGTGTCAACGCCACCATCGGTCTGCTCAGGATCCTTCAGCACATAGCCACGGCCCCAAACGGTTTCGATGTAGTTTTC
>JAGVKI010000166.1 GCA_020050695.1 Alphaproteobacteria bacterium
CTTGCACAAGCGAGTGAGGTTTTATGAGCAATGAACCATCAAAAAAAACCGAAGAATTGCAGGAATCCGAAGCATGGCTCGGCAGGTTGCAGGCAGAGGCAACGCGTCAGGCTGCCAGCGGACGCGTTCCCGGCGATCTTCGCGCCCTGGCGCGCAAGGCAGATACCATCAGCACGGAAATTGGCGAACTGGCAGGATGCTTTGATAAGGATATTCCCCCCAGCATACAGCAGCTTTGCATCGACGCTGTGCAGGGTGCCCATCCCAGCCTGAACCTGGAATCCATCGTGGGATATGAGACGCAGGACGAACTGCACGACTGCTCTGTAAATTTGCGCCAGCTGGCCGACGCCTACCGCGAAACCGGTGTGCTGCTGCGCAGGCTAAGCGAGCCGGATGCCGATAAGCATGAACTTCGCAGGCACGCGCTCTACTGGGCAAGGGAACTTGAGCAACGCTCAGGCGCAATACCCGCTTCGCTTACATTGCTTGAGCGCATCCGTGACGGCATGGATGAGGCCATCACCACCCAGGATTTTGGCGGCGACACACCATGGGATCGCATGCAGCAGGCAAAGCAACTGGAAGACGGCCTGCGTGAGAAGTTTGGCCCGACCAATATGGAAGAGCTCGATAAAGAAAAAATGAAAAAAATGATGAAGGGGCTGTTTACCAAGCATACACAATCCCCCGTCAATCTGCTGGAGACCATGCTGTTTGAGGTGCTTGACGCCACCAAACAGGTCAATACGGATATCCAGGAAGGAAAGATCGCGGGCGACATGATGCATGCCATAGGCTATGCGCTGCGCGACGTACCTGCGGCGACCGTACGGCGCTAGGCGGCCATCATGCCCCCACTTGGCGGGCTATCCCCATACAGTGGCAAAACTTTAAAACAACTGTTTTATATAAATAAAATTCAAAAACAATGTGATCTTCAAAAAAGATTAACAAATATTATACATTTGTTCTGATATTATTAATCAACGCAAAAAATCATTGCAGGCGAGTGAAGTATGGGTTGGTTTGGAGAAAGCAAGGAAGAGCACAAAGATGCGAAGCTTAAAGAGTTTTCGCAAAAATATCAGACCGCATCGACCGAAGAACTCAAAGACGCATCCATAAAATTACAAAAACCACCTGAAGATTTGCCTTTTGGCAAAAAGGCCCTGAACTACATGTATGGACTAGGCATGAGCCCTGAAGGCTTCATTGCACAGGTGGCGGGCTTTGCACTGTCCTTTAGTTTGAGTAACCGCTTAAAAGTCTCTGAAAAAACCGCCTTCATACTCGGCAATGCCGTGCTACCTGCCGCAGTCGCTATTATTCCCACCATGCGCTACAATAACGCAGAGTATCAGGAACTGGTGGAAGACCAGCAAATGGAAAAATCCTTCGTAAAGAAACTGCTCGAAGAACGTGAATCAGCCGCGCAGCACACAAAGCACGGTGGTAAAGAACGATAAGTACATTTCAGTAACATGTAATTAGCGCACCGCATAACGAGATTATGCATGCTATTGGCTATGCGCTGCGCAATCATGCTGCTCACGCATTTTAAATCAGCAAAATACACTTCCTTATTGTTTCCTGATGTCCATCGGACAAATACTCAATCGTTACACCGACTTACGAATCAACATCAGGAGATGTCCATGACTACGATCACAAAACTTTCTGTACTTGCTGTCTTTGCTGCAGCGCTTACGCTTTCGGCTTGCCATGAAACCACCCCGGTAACGACACTGCCGCCAGGCAAATATGAAAAAACGACCAGTTCAACCGATGCCAATGGTACCACCGTTACCCGTGACCGTGAAACCAACGTAACGGTAGATGAATACGGCAATAAACGTGCTGTGGTAGAATCCAAGACCACTAAAGATCCGAAAGGCCTGTTCAACAAAACCACCAGTTCCACCAAAGAAGTAGTGGACGAACGCTAGCCTCTTACTAACTAAAAGGCCTGCACTGTGATGGTGCAGGCCTTTTTATGCCAAGCGACTGAAGATATGCGGCCTACAGCTGTCAGCCACCTACGTTGCGACCGGGAAACACTTCTTTCCTCACCGCTTCAGGATTCATTTTAGCGACGCGTTCAATCGCATCGTCCGTGTCAAAAGCCAGCACATTGATAAGGCTCAGTGTATTATCACTGCCGGTGTGGGCTTCCACATTGGCAACGCGTCCGAGGCCAGTGGCGCTGCGAATTGCTTCGCGCAAATTGCCAATATCCCCCTCATCCATTACGGGGTTCCTGGTGATCTTGAAACTCACCCCACCACGGTCATTCGGGTTCATTTCCACATGCTCGTAATTGATTCCCAGCACCTGAGCGATATTCTTGCGCGCGCGTATAACTTCCTGTGTACCAGCCATAATGTGCCTTTATGCAGTTAGGCGATAATTCTATCATACAAAAGAGGCTTAAGAAATCAGCATTAGTGCCCGGCTCGCTTTTTAGCTAATTCGCTGCAACGCAATAAAAAACCGCGCCTTTTTTACTTGGAAATCCCCCCAAAACCCGATAGTCATACACTCCTACCATACAGCTATCACAGGGGTACAAAAAAATGGCTAATTCACCTACCGTCGGCTCTTTCCTTTTCGATTATCTCTATAATCAGGGCGTGCGTGACGCGTTTGGCATTCCGGGCGATTTTGCACTGCCAACCTTCCGCTGGCTGGAAAACTCAAAAATCAATTTGTACACCATGACGCATGAGCCCTCGGTTGGCTTTGCTGCCGATGGTTATGCGCGCATCAACGGTCTTGGCGTGGCCTGTGTCACCTATTGTGTAGGTGGGCTGAACATGCTGAACTCCATTGCTTGTGCTTACGCGGAAAAAAGCCCGGTGCTGGTGATTTCTGGCGGCCCCTCGCCTAACGACCGCAAGCGCGACCAGCTGCAGCATCACAAAGTGCGCACGTTCGATTCGCAGCGCCGCATTTATGACGAAGTCACCTGCGCTTCAGCTGTACTGCTCGACCCTGAAACCGCTGCGGAGGAAATCATCCGCGTGGTCACTGAAATTAAAACCCAGTGCCGCCCAGGCTATATCGAAATTCCGTATGACGTGGTCGATATGCCTATCAAGTTACCTACGCTTAAAAACCTGCCCGCCCTTGAGAGCGATCCCGAAAATTTAGAAGGCGCGCTGGCAGAAATGGCAGACCGCATCAATGCGGCCAAACAGCCTGTTATTGTTGCGGACGTGGAATTGCACCGTTTTGGCCTTACGGATCTGGCCGTTGCCTTTGCGGAAAAATTCAATATCCCTATTGCGGCTACCCTTCTTTCCAAAAGCGTGATCCCTGAAACCAATCCGCTTTATATCGGCGTATACAGCGCGGCACTTTCCGAAGAAGTCTGCCAGGAATATGTTGAAAGCAGCGATTGCATTATCCTGCTTGGCGCCTTTATGTCGGACGTGTTTTCCGGCTTTCATGCCACGCATAAACTCGACCGCAAAAAAACCATCCTGGCTACCACCGAGCGCCTGCGCATTGGCCTGCATGACTACAAGGACGTATTGCTGAAAGACTTCCTCAGCGGCCTGAAAGATTGCAATATTAAGCCTAAGGTTTTCAAGAACCCTTATGAGCAGGGCGAACTAGAACCGCTGAGCGATGCCGAGCGCAGCGACAAGCTGACCGCCGATAGTTTCTTCCGCATCCTCGCCCTTACCATGGCGCAGGACGGCACGGTAGTATGCGATACCGGCGATGCGTTATTTGGCGCGGTTGGCCTGCGCACCACCCAGTGCAGCAACTTCCTGTCGGACGCGTATTACCTGTCTATGGGCTTTGCCGTTCCTGCCAGTGTGGGCGCCATGGTCGCCAAACCGGACAGCCGCGTATACTGCCTGGTGGGCGACGGCGCGTTCCAGATGACGGGCCTCGAAATTGCCACCTGCGCAAAATATAATTTAAAGCCGATCATCTGCATCCTGAACAATGACGGCTACGGCACGCAGCGCCACATCATCGATGGCAAATTTAACAATATCCATAACTGGGAATACGCCAAGCTGCGCGATGTCATCAATTACGGAAAATCGTATAAAGTAACCACCAAAGCGGAACTGGAAAAAGCACTGATTGAAGCTAAAAATTCGGATGACATGTTCCTGATTGAAGTTATTATCCCGCGTACGGATTGCAGCAAACCACTGCAACGCCTGACGAACAACCTCAGCGAAATCCGCGACGCTAAGAAACGTGCATAATTTTGGTCATCTCAAGGAGAGTGGAATGAAAAAAGCTATTATGATTACCCTGGGTCTTACCATCATGCTCTGCGCATGCAACACATTCGAAGGTGTGGGCGAAGACATCAAAAAAGGCGGCGAAGTCATCAGCGATACCGCAAGCGATACCAAGAAAAAGATGTAATCACCTTTTTTCAAGCATTAAAAAAGTCACGCATTAAAAAAGGCTGGCAGGTTTTCACCGCCAGCCTTTTTTATTTCTGCTGATCAGGCTTAGCTGGCCTTTTTATAGGAAACGCCTTTAGCGTCCAGCATGGCAGCCAGTTCGCCGCTTTGGAACATTTCGCGCACAATGTCGCAGCCGCCTACGAATTCGCCCTTAATGTAGAGCTGTGGAATGGTCGGCCAGTTGGCAAATTCCTTGATGCCTTCGCGCACCAGCGGATCGGCCAGCACGTTCACATCCTTATAGTCTTCAATGCCAAGGCGCTCAAGCACCTGTGCAACAACGCCGGAGAAACCGCATTGTGGCATGGTCTTGGTGCCCTTCATGTACAGCACCACATCATTCTCGCTGATGTCTTTTTTGATTTGGTCAAATACCGGATTGGTCATGATCTTGCGTCCTATATAAGTTTATGCAGGTAGTTTAGTCGTAACAGCCAGGGCATGCAACGTGGTACCCATGCCGCCCTTAAGCGCTCCAAATACCAGCTGGTGCTGTGCCACGCGCGATAGACCCCGGAAGGCCTCAGAGGTGACCGTAATGCCGTAATGGTCATTATCGCCAGCCATATCAACCAGTTCCACCACCGCATCCGGCAGCGCTTCTTTTACCATATTTTCGATTTCCTGTGCGCTCATGCCCATATGTACCATCCTTTTGAGCACTACCTACTCTCAGGTACAGCTTGCTGTCAATGATTGACCTGTATAGAGAAATGCGGCTTATTCGCTAAGCAGATTAAACTTGGCAAGTTTTTCTGTTATTTTTTGAATAGTTATTGGCTTTACTATGTAATCGTTCGCGCCCTTGACATACGCGTGCCCTATATAACTAGGATGTTCATGCCCGGTGCAAAAAATCACGGGCACATTAGACATGGACGAAAGTTTTCGCAGCATCTGCAATACTTCGATACCGTTCATACCCTCCATTTCCCAATCCAGAAACACGCAGTCAGGTGCCTGAAAGGTGCATATTTCCAGCGCCTGCATGCCGCCTTCGGCTTCTTGCACATCAAACCCCACAGAAAGCAAGTAACGCGAGGCGACCGAACGGTCAAAATCAACGTCATCAACCACAAGGATTTTTTTCTTTTTTCTTTCCATTGATATACCTAATGTTTACAGTTATGTGTTTTTATGCGCCTTGCAAACAATCATACATTGGAAATTCACTGTGGTTATATGTGTTTATGCGCTATAAAAACAATTATAAGTTGAAAATTTATTAAATCCATTACGCCCATAATAAAATGATCCATACTGATAAAAAAGGTTACGCAAATAGTTGCAGCCAAAAAAGAACATGGTAAAACACTGGCCATATGACAAATGCTACCGCAAAGAAAATGGCCCAGAAAATAACAATTACGCCGGAAGTTGTTGCTGAACACGGGCTTACTGCCGATGAGTATCAGCGTGTATTAAAAGTAATGGGCCGCGAGCCCAACATCGTGGAGCTGGGTATTTTCTCAGTGATGTGGAGCGAGCACTGCTCTTACAAAACCACCCGTAAATGGCTGAAAACCCTGCCAACACAGGCGCCGCACGTGATCTGCGGCCCAGGCGAAAACGCCGGCGTTATTGACATTGGCGATGGCCAGGCAGCCATTTTCAAAATGGAAAGCCATAACCACCCGTCTTACATTGAACCGTTCCAGGGCGCCGCTACCGGTGTCGGCGGTATTCTTCGCGACGTATTTACCATGGGCGCGCGCCCTATCGCCAATATGAACGCGCTGCGCTTTGGCGAACCTTCACACCCGAAAACCAAGCATCTGGTGTCCGGCGTTGTGGCGGGCATCGGCTCATACGGCAACTGCGTGGGCGTTCCGACCGTTGGCGGCGAGTGCACCTTCCACCCGTCCTATAACGGCAATATCCTGGTCAACGCCATGAATGTTGGCCTTGCGGACGCGGATAATATTTTCTATTCCAAAGCCGCGGGCATTGGTAACAACGTAGTCTATGTAGGCTCCAAGACGGGCCGCGACGGTATCCACGGCGCCACCATGGCTTCTGCTGAATTCGGCGAAAACTCTGAAGAAAAGCGACCGACCGTACAGGTAGGCGATCCATTCACCGAAAAACTGCTGATCGAAGCCTGCATGGAACTGATGGCGACCGACGCCATCCAGAGCATCCAGGACATGGGCGCAGCGGGCCTTACCTCCTCCTCGCTGGAAATGGCGGGCAAAGGTGGCCTGGGCATGGAAATGGAACTCGACAAAGTACCAATGCGCGAAGAGGGCATGACACCGTATGAAATCATGCTGTCCGAATCGCAGGAACGCATGCTGATGGTGCTCAAACCAGGCAAGGAAGAACTGGCGCGCAAGATTTTTGAAAAATGGGAACTGGATTTTGCC
>JAGVKI010000256.1 GCA_020050695.1 Alphaproteobacteria bacterium
AAGCTTTATTTTCAGCTTACCTTCATCCACATCAAATTTGTACTCGTAGTCCCCTTGCATGGAATAGGATTTCATGCTGAACAGCAGGTCGTATTGCGGCTTTGATACAAAAATCTTTGGAACAAGTGCAGCAAGCGAGAAAAGAACAACCAGCAGCACCGGCAGTAATATGCCGGTTGCCAGTGCCGGGTTTTTCTTAAAAAGCTGCTGCATATTTCCTAGTGCGACTTTTTAGGTGCAAGGCCACAGTGACGGATAAGATGTTCTGCAATCTGCACGGCATTGAGCGCCGCGCCCTTACGCAAATTATCCGATACCACCCACATGGAAAGCCCGTGCTTCACGGTTGGGTCGTTGCGCAGGCGCGATACAAATACGCCGTCTTCGCCAACACATTCAAGCGGCGTGCAATAGCCGCCATCCTTGCGCTCGTCATACATCATCACGCCTTCAGCTTCCGTGAGTATCTCACGTGCCTCGTCAGCCGACATTGGGCTTTCGAATTCAATATTGATGGATTCAGAATGTCCCACAAACACGGGAACGCGTACGCACGTAGCACTCACCGCAATATTTGGATCGAGAATCTTTTTGGTTTCATTGACCATCTTCGATTCTTCCTTGGTCGAACCGTCATCTAAAAACACGTCGATATGCGGAATGACATTAAACGCAATACGCTTGGTGAATTTGTTTGGTGCTTTCTGCTCATTCATGAACAGCGCCTTGGTCTGGTCAAACAGTTCGTCCATCGCATCTTTACCTGCACCGCTCACCGACTGGTAGGTAGACACAACGATGCGTTTAATTTTTGCCACGTCATGCAGGGGTTTCAGTGCAACCAGCATCTGCATGGTGGAGCAGTTAGGATTCGCAATGATGTTGGTCTTGCGGAAATCTTTCAGCGCTTCCGGGTTTACTTCCGGTATCACCAGCGGGATGGTCGGGTCCATGCGAAACTGCGATGTGTTGTCGATTACAACGCAACCTGCCGCCGCAGCCTTAGGGGCGAAGATTTTTGAAATAGCAGAGCCAGGTGAAAATAATGCAATATCGGTATCGGAGAAGTCATAATCATCCAATGCCTTTACCAGCAGAATATCCTCATCGCCAAAACTGACCTCTTTACCGATAGAGGAACGCGAGGCCAAAGCCACCACTTCACGCACCGGGAAACGGCGATCGGCTAAAATATCGAGGATCTCACGGCCGACATTGCCTGTCGCGCCCACCACTGCAACCTTGTAACTCATTGTTTTTCTCTAATTTATATTAATGGTTAACTCAAAGGAGCGTAATTTTATGCAAAAACACGCTGCAATGCAACGTCTAAGATGTTCATCTTTAGATGGATTTTTCCCGTATCGGAACTAATATCGGGCCTGCTTCAGTAACCAGTAAAACAAACTAAACAAATAGGGAGTTGGTTATGGGTAAAAAAGACAATGATGATGAAAGCGAATTTCGCGAAGAAACCCCGGCTGAGCGCCGTGCCAGGGAAATGAGAGAAAATGAGGATGCCAGGCATATCAAAGATGACCTGGAAAAAGCGCATAAGTACATTATCAACCAGCTAGACAGCGCAGCACCAAACGATAACATGATTGGTATAAGCGCCGCCAAAATTGCTAGCGCATTTGGCTCTGCAGGCTTCTTCCAGAGTGATCCGCATTCTAAATATAAAGAATGCCAGCAGGCTATTTCCACTGCAATGGAACGCAATAAAGACCGTGATGGTGCACGTGGATCAGTTCACATACTGGCGCGCAGGCTCCAGGAACTGATTCATGCAGAAAATGATCGCGACCACAAGCTGCATGAGCGCAGCGAGCGTTTCCGAAACAGTAATGATAACAAAAAAGGTGGGAATGGTTTTGGGCGAACAGCCTGAGATATGCCAGCTTAACGGGTAATGAGTTCCGGCGTTGCAGATACAGGCTGCGGCGCCGTAACTTTATCTACATAGGCACCAGCAACTGGCGGCTTCTCACGCTCGGCAAAACTAGCGGGCGTCTTGGATGCAAATTTGGCAGCAAAGCCTTCCGCAACAGGTGGTGCAGGCTTTTTATGAAGTTCTTCACTAATGATATGCATTACCGATTCCTGGCTTGTCGCATCGCTTACGCGGCTTGCAACTTCAGCGGCCATATCAATTGGGATTTCGTTCTTGGCCACCGCATCAAGCGCCTTGTCGGACAGTTTGGAAAGTTTATAGGAAACCTCAAGATTTCCTTTATCCATCTGTAGCTGTGGCAATAGTTCGGTGTGCACTTTTCCTGAGTATGCTTCTTTAAATACTTTGGCTGCCTCAATCGGATCGTTCTTACCGTGGGCAATGTTTTTATACGCTGCAATTATCTTCACATCTTCAGCGGTATAACCATCTGCTTCACGCAGCACCATGGCCGCAACCTGGCCCGGGCCATGGCCTTCAGCGTTCAAATGTTTGGCCAGATCAAGACGGTGATGGCCGTCAGCTACGTACAATGTTCCATCCAGTTTCTCATGTAGCAGCAGTGGATCGCCGTGCAATACCGGGTCCCATTTATCGGCGTGGTAACGCCCTTTTTCGGTAACGCCTGTGTCATTTTCATAATTGCTACGGAATTGATAGGTAGCCGGGTCAGTCTTGATCTTTTCAGGATCAAACATTGCCAGGGACGCCTTTAATCCAGTCGACTGACTCTGCGCATTTTCAAGCGTCTTAGCCTTTTCAACCAGTTGTGCAAAATTAACATCTACCTGGCGGGCAAATGCATCCATTGCCAGGGTAATATTTATATCCTGTTCATTGATTGGCGCACCGACCGTATCAACATTGAACCCCGCAGGCAGCACCGACTTTACGGCAGCATCCTGATAGGCAACGAATGGCTGGTTTGAAATGACGAGCACATTGCCATGATCCGGCTCTGGATGCGCCGCAAACCATGTCTCAATAGTGTCTTTGGTATTGGCGTGATGGCCTTCACGGTCATAGCTGTTCACAGCAAAGGTAGGCACCTGCTTGAGATCAGGCTGCCATTTATCACGCATACTGTAATACTGCGCTTTAAGCATTTCTGTTTCGGTAGAGAGTGTCGCGCCTGAATCACTAGCGACATTTGCTATAGGCTCATGCGTGCTATCGAGCGGCCTGTCGCTACCCAGAAGATGGATTTTATCAAAACGGATACCCTCTTCCCATAACTGGCGAATGGTGTCCATGCGTCCTTCAGCCAGCGGTTCCTTGGCTCCGAGCAGCAATACATGATCATAATGTTTCAGCTTAGGTTTTGCTTCCGATATAAAGCCAGCCGCTTTTAGCGCATTGATCAGTTCTGCACGATTAGCTGTAAACTCTGGGCGCTCAGTCGTATCGGTGCGCGCCTGGCCTTCTGGCCGTTTCATAGTTTCCTGTGAAAGGTCATGCAGCCAGCTTGCTGCCTGCTGCACATTATCAAACGTTACGCTATCTAGAATCACCTCGGCCTGCATGTCGCTGACAACAGCATCTACTTCTGGAAGCCGGCCAAAAACACCCGATGCCTGAAGCATCTGGATAATGCCGCGCTGCTGAAGCTGGCTTTCGTAGCCAAGCGCGCTAAGAACCGGTTTTAATGTAACGCTCATAGGCACCAGAATATGCGTATACCATGTACTTAGTCTAACATAGTCGCATTAAAGTTTCATGACAGAAGGGCATGCATCTCATAGAAAACCCCCGTTTTTAAGGCGGGGGTTTTCCGAGAGAGTAACTGATTTATATCGGTATTAGCGACCAGCGCCCCTGAATACGTTCTTGGATGCGATTACCGCGCCAATCACACCTTCAGCTGCATCAAATCCAAGGTTCATAATACCAGGTGAAGGGAGTTTTTCGCCGTCCTTACCAACACCAGGTGAACCCATCATGCCGCCAATGTCCCCAATGAGGCGACGACCAGCATCCACCATCATTACGACGCCAACTGCCGCCTGGGCCTTGCCCTTCCAGCCTTGAGAGTAATTTGCCGCTATGCCGCTTTTAACACCACCGAGAACTTTGCTACCGAGGAAAGTAGCTGACTTCTCACCAGCGCCTAGTTGCGCAACTGCGCCTTTTTCCCATTTGGAAGCAACGCCTGTTGCTTTAGCCACTTCACCGCGAGTGCTTTCCAAAACTTTTTCGGCAGCAGTAATTTTTTGCATTTCCAGTTTTGCAGCTGCCTCAATTGCCTGTTGTTCCTTAACAAGCGCATCGCCG
>JAGVKI010000153.1 GCA_020050695.1 Alphaproteobacteria bacterium
TAATTACATTATTTTTGTTTGTTTGTAATCTATTGTTTCTGGCTCTTATTCCCCTCAGGAACGAATAAAGCGCGTACACGCTGCTTACCCTTACCCGGTACGGGGTCACCGCTTCCGGCTGCTTTATTGCCGTCTTTGCTACTCAGCACGCTTTTGCCGGTCGTAAAGTTATAAGTCAGGTGGTTACCCTTAAGTACATTCTGGCCACGGGTCAGAACCACATTATCATTTAAATAAATCATATTATTTTCAACATCATAGATACCATTGGCACCACTGGCGGTTTCTTCCGGGGTAGAAAGGAACACGCTGCCGGTTGCCTCAATCTTTTTTACCGCATCGGCGCTGCCAGCAGAAGGCTTGGCGGCTGCCTTATCACTTGCCGCCTCTGGCGCCTGCTCCACAGGTTTTTCCAATGATTTTTCTGCATTTTTTGCAGGTTTTTTAGCCGTATCGCCACTTTCCTTGGGCGGATTATAGTAAATAGCCATCTGATCCGCTTTAAGACGCACGTCGCCCTGGATAGCCACTACATGGCCTGTAAATACAGCGCGGTTTTCCATCTGGAACACTTCCAGCTCATCGGAAGTCACTTCAATAGGCTCTTTGCTTTTCGCGCCGCCACCAAAGGGGCTGGTGGTTTCTTTTGCCGTTGCCGCCTGCCACGTGCCTGCCGCCAGTACAGCGCCAAGCGCGCATATCATGCCTATTTTTGCCATATTCCTACCGGTACAATGTCATTTTTACAGAGCCCTGAAAACGTATCACTTCACCGCGCCCTGTTACTTCAAAACGCTCTGCTACCAGTGTCCCCGGTGGCCCCTGTCCTTCCACCGGAAGGTTACCGTATGCGTTACCCTTCTGTATGTCAATATGCGCATAATCGCTGCGGAATTCATACCCGCCATCATAAAACATATTCACCTGCTCGCGCAGCTCCAGCTGCTTGGTGGTAATATTGATCAGGCCTTTATTGGCATTGACCGCTACCCATGAGCCATTGCCCATGCTCATATCGCCGCGCACTTTTTCCAGCGACACCTGCTCTTTATCCAGCTGCGTTGCCTTATCGGCAATCACCGTAAAGGGCTGGTTCTTGGCATCCATGCCCTGGTAATGCGGTTTCATCATAATATTCTGCAGTGCTTCCGATTTTGGAATGTTGGAGAACACAACACGCATGGCATTTTCACCGCTGGTGTTATCCGATGCAATCCATACCAGCGCCGCTATGGTAAACGCCACCATCACCCACAGGAAACCACGCAACACAGATACCACACGCGTATAACGCCTGACAGGCGCCTTAAGCCTTGGCATATGCAGCGTAGGGTGCATTATACCACCCCTGCTCTCAGGCAGTCATGGATATGCAAAATGCCGCGCGGCTTGCCATCGGATACCACAAACAGGCTGGTGATAGAGCGATGGTTCATCACCGCTACCGCTTCAGCGGCAAGCGCTTCCGGCCTTATGGTTTGCGGTGCGCGCGTCATCACCTCGGCTGCCGTCATCTCCAGCAATGCCGGGCTCATATGGCGGCGCAAATCACCGTCAGTCACTACACCCAGCAACGTGCCGCTGCTATCTTGCACGCCAACGCAGCCGAATGTTTTTGCAGTCATCACCAGCAGCACATCACGCATGGGCGTTTCCTCAGTTACCAGCGGCAACTGGTCGCCCTTATGCATCAGGTCGCACACGCGGATAAATGCCTTGCCTAGCTTGCCGCCAGGATGAAACACGGAAAAATCATCGCGGTTAAATCCTTTGCGCTCCAGCAGCGCTACCGCCAGCGCATCACCCAGCGCCATCATCATGGTCGTCGAGGTGGTAGGTGCGTTGGTCGGCGATGCCTCGGGAATTTCCGGCAGCACCATTGGAATATCAGCGGCCTCAACCAGGGTGGAGGTTGGACGGCGTACCATTGCAATCAGCGGAATGGAAAAACGTTTGCAGTACCCGATAATATCGGAAAGTTCTGCCGTCTCGCCGGAATTGGAAAGCGCCAGCACCACGTCATCGGTAGTGATCATGCCCAGATCGCCATGGCTGGCTTCCGCAGGATGCACGAAATAAGCCGTGGTTCCGGTCGACGCCATGGTCGCAGCAATTTTACGCGCCACATGGCCACTTTTGCCCATGCCCGTTACAATAACGCGCCCTTTGGCGTTGGCCAGGCAATCTACTGCCTGGGCAAAATCCTTGCCCAGCGCCTCTGCCAGTGCAGTAAGCCCTTTGATTTCCTGCTCAAGCACATTGCGGCCATGCGCAATATCGCTCTCAGACGTCGCTCCGGGCTGTAATTTAGTGGTGTTTTGCATCGCAACAATCCTTAATTTGCCTATGTTTTAACGCACTCTCAGGCAAAAGTCAGGTTAAAAACATGTCATTTTGCTCGAAAAAGCCCTTAAAAACGGCTAAAACCCTTAAGCTACATGCCCTATGAGTGGGCGAGTAAATCCTGATCTTCCCAGCCCGCCAGGTCCAGTTCCGCACGAAACGGCAGGAAGTTAAAGCAGGCCTGCGCCAGTTCAACGCGCCCTTCACGCTGCAGCATAACATCAAGTTTTGCCCTCAGTTTGTGCAGGTGTAATACGTCAGACGCCGCATATTCCACCTGTTCCGGGCTCAGTTCAGGCGCGCCCCAATCGGAACTTTGCTGCTGCTTGGAAATATCAACGCCCAGCAATTCGCGGCAAATATCCTTGTAGCCATGGCGGTCGGTGTAGGTGCGCACAAGGCGCGAAGCCGTGCGTGTGCAATAGACATTGCTCAGGCGAATACCCAGATATTCGCGCATAATGGCCAGGTCAAAACGGGCAAAATGAAATATTTTCATGCGCTTGGGGTCACTCAGCAGCGCAACCAGGTTAGGTGCGTTATACGGCCCTTTCTCGAATTTCACGAGATGGGCATCACCGTTGCCATCCGACAGCTGCACTACGCACAGGCGGTCGCGCTTGTTATTAAGGCCCATAGCCTCGGTATCGATGGCCAGGTCGCCGGTAAGCACCAGTCCTTTTGGCAGGTCGCCCTTATAAACCGTGTTGGTAATAACCCTTCTCCTTAACTAAAATGTCTGAACCACACTCATACCCAAACGCGTATGGTGCGCCAAGCCTTTTTTGGCCTTACGGGAGCAGCGTAAGCACATCGCCGTCAACGCGGTAGCTTTTGAACTGCCGCAGGAAAGACATGCCAAGCAGCGATGTATCCATTGCCGCATTGTTGACGGAGGCAGGGATATGCTGGAATACAGCGTAACCAACCTTGAATGTATTGATCGTCACCGGAGCGCCTGCCCCTGTGCCATTTGCCGTATTGTAAAGACGGGTATATTCAAGCATGTCGAGCATGTAGCCCGCACGCTGCGCATCACTGGGGGAAAGCACAATATCGCTGGCGCCGGTATCCACCATGAAATCAATCCATGCGCCGTTGACCTCTGCTTCAATATGGAAGTGCCCGTCTGCGCTTGCCTGTACACTCAGGCCGCCATCTCCGCTTACACGAATCTGGTTGGGGAAAAGCTCTGCCTGGATACGCTTCCACTGCAACTGATCGCGGTAGGTATATACCAGGACAAGCCCAAGAATAATGGCAAGCCAGGTAAGGCTGTATTTGACGATGTCGCTAAAACGGTAACGCCCGGTTGCCCATGTTCCGGCAGCAATCAGCCCGATGATCCCTACCATGTAGCTCACGCGCGCCATGTCGCCGTCGCTTTTGAGGATATAGGGGAACCTGGCGTGCAGAAAAGCCACCAGGGCGCCCATGACAACAATGACTATAAGAAAACGCATTGGATACCCAATCAGGTTTTACCAAGCGATGACGCTAGCAGATACCTGTTAAGCAACCATTAATCAGGCAATTAGCCTTTATGCCAGCTAGCCTTTATGCCAGTTAGCCTTTATGAATCTCGCTGCCGGTATTTTTCTGATGATAGGCTGCCACCATCTGGTCTACCTCATTAGCGCGGTAGGCCGTAGACAGCAATTCACGCAGCTTGTCTTCCGGGCTGTGGTTTTCACCGTCAGCTACCATTTTGGTATTACCAATGGTATCGCCCGGCGTCAGGTCGATATAAAGATTATTGACGCCGACAATATGCGTTTTAGGGAAACCACCCTGCTGAAACGCTTCG
>JAGVKI010000259.1 GCA_020050695.1 Alphaproteobacteria bacterium
ATTTGCCAAACGCTGGCCAGCGGATCTTCCGGAAAATGCCACGCAGGAACTGATTGAATGCGGACGCGCAGTGTTTGCCGCATTCATTGACCGCCCGGCGATTGCCTGCCTGTGGTGGCCGCGTTTTGAAAGCATTGCCAGCTGGATTATCGAGCGCGAAAAAGAACGCAGGGCAGGGGGCACCATCATACTTGCAGAATGCAAGGGACAGTGGGAAATGCAGATCGACGGCAAGCCGTTTATGCTTACCACCAGCATCGACCGTATCGAACAGTCGCGCAGCGGCGACATTGTAATTGCCGATTACAAAACAGGGTTCGTGCCAGAGAAAAAAGATTTTGAACGCGGGCTGGCCAATCAGCTGCCACTGGAAGCGCTCATTATTCTCAATGGCACCATCACGCCGCCGCTGGCAAAACCCGCAGGCGCCGTAGCTGCCACGGAATACTGGAAGCTCGCAGGCAGCGCCGAGCACTGCGAAGTAAATCCGTTTAGCAACCACGCTAAAGAGGGAATAGATTCATGGCTGGCAAACACGCGCGAAGCATTTGAAGCGCAGGTACGCCGTTTCGATAATGCCTCCACTGCCTACACGGCGCAAAGCATCCCGTCATTGCTGCTGGCGCATAACGACTATGAGCATCTTACGCGGCGTAAAGAATGGGAGGAAGTATGATAACAGATAATCTAATGCAATTGACGGAACTGGTCATCGAGCCTGACAACGCGCTCGTACAGTTCCAGCGAACGGTCAAGCAGGTAGCACACATAGGACGGCAGCACGCCATGCAGCATGCGGTTATCGACCATACAGATATGCTGGAAATCGAGGTTGTAGCGCGCGGCAGCTTCTTCGCGGGCAATCTTGCCGGTGAACACAGCGCGCTGCACCATAATCCACGACATGATGGACGACAGGCGAAGCGTAATGCGCGACATCTCGCAGGTGTAAAGCGATCTCAGCTGCGCATCAATACGGTTCTGGTCATCATCGCCGAACAAAAAGAAATACTCATGCGCATCATTAAGCAGCTGCATGGTTTCGTTGAACACGCCAGGCATGAACAACACATTCGACGGATTGCTTGTAATCTTGTCTGTGGCTTGCATCGCGCACAACACTCACTTGTTAGACATACCCCTATTTTAGCGCAGTTTTCCTTGATCAAAGGTTAATTTATTTTAAAACTTTTATGACAATGCAATCCAGATCAACAGCGCATAAATCAGCAAATACAGCTGATTACGACATTTCAGCCGCCTTCCGGCCAGAAATATCGGTATTCGTATCGGCCAATGCCGGGGCGGGCAAAACCAGCTTGCTGACCAATCGCGTGCTTAGCCTGCTGCTGCACGGCATCGCGCCTGCCAAGATTTTATGCCTTACCTTTACCAATGCGGCAGCTGCCGAAATGTCTAACCGCGTGCTGCGTGAACTGGGCCGTTGGGTCATGGCGGATGACGAAAAACTCGCCGCATCGCTTGCCAAACTGACCGGTGAAAAACCTTCGCGCCATCTGCTCGATCATGCACGCGGATTATTTGCGGCCGTACTCGAAGCACCCGAAGGCGTGCGTATTCAAACCATCCATGGTTTCAGCCAGTCACTGCTGCGCCGCTTCCCACTGGAAGCGGGCATCAGCCCGTATTTTTCGGTGATGGATTCGCGCACCGAACAGGAACTGCTCAAAGAAGCGCGCATGCGCCTTTATAACCGTGCTCAGGCCGAAGACAGCGAGCTAAGCGCCAGCCTGCGTCATATCGCCCATGGCATGAGCGAGATCAGCGTCAATAAACTGCTGGCAGAAATCGTTCAGTTCAAGTCGCGTTTCCAATCCATTTTTGGCGCTATCGACGCCGTGCGTTCTTCTACACGCCGCATTTATGAACAGCTTGGCGTTGCGCAGGGCACGACGCTTGCCTCGCTGATGAAAACGCATTTTACCTATGATGCAAAAACACTGGCCAGCCTGCGTCCTATTATTTCGCTGCTGCTTGCAGGCAAAGCCACCGACATAAAAACCGGGCAGGGGCTTGCCATGTGGCTGGAGCATGAAGGCCAGAACCAGGCGCTGCTTACTGATTATATCGATGTGTTTGTCACCGATAAAGGCGAGGGGCGTAAACGCCTTTATACCAAGGACACGCTAAGCGACAGCGAGGGCGAGGCTCTCATGGCGGAGATGGCACGCGTACTTGCTTTTTACGAGGCATTAAAAGCGCTCAAAGTGGCCGACAGCAGCGCCGATATGCTGCGCGTGGCAGAGGCGCTGCTTGGCCTGTACGAAAATTTAAAACGCCAGCAGGGGCAGATGGATTATGACGATCTCATCCTGACAGCGCGCAACCTGCTTATGCGTCCGGGCATTGCGCCATGGATTTTGTTTAAGCTCGATGGCGGCGTTGACCATGTGCTGATCGACGAAGCGCAAGATACCAGCCCTATCCAGTGGCAGATTGTAACGGCGCTTACGCAGGAATTTTTCGCAGGGCTTGGCCGGGGGGAAAGCAACCGTTCGCTGTTTGTGGTGGGTGATGAGAAACAATCCATCTACAGTTTTCAGGGCGCTGATCCCATTGCGCTTGGCAAAATGCAAAGGCACTTCACCCGCCAGATCGAAGATGCGGGAAAAGCCGTACAATTGCTTGCGCTCACGCGTTCTTACCGCTCCACCCGCGAAGTACTTGCCACAGTCGATAGCATCTTTTCCCATGATGATGCGAAGCAGGGGCTGACCTTTGGCGCTATAAACCTCGAGCATATTCCAACCCGCCTTGAGCACCCCGGAATGGTAGAGTTATGGCCGCTTATCACCCCTTCACAAGACGAGGAAAGCCATAGCCTTTCGCCTGTATCACAGCTTGCCAACCGCATTGCCGACAGTATCCGCAGCTGGCTGGAAGAGAGCATGTGGCTGGAGAGCAAACAACG
>JAGVKI010000048.1 GCA_020050695.1 Alphaproteobacteria bacterium
AGAACGTTTTCCATTTTCATGGCTTCTATCACTACCAGTTCCTGGCCGGCTTTCACCATTTCACCCTGCTTGACCTTCATGCTGACAATCAGGCCAGCGATAGGTGCCACGAGGCGATCCTTCTTGTTGCTGTCCAGCGTCTTTGGCATGAACTGCGCAAGTTCTGCCACGCGTGAGGTGCGAACCTTTACAATCACATCCGAACCGCCATAGGTGAGGATATAGCCTTCTTCGAGATGCTTGATCTGTACCGATACCTGCTTGCCGTTGACGGTGCCCTGGAACAGGCGGCGACCAAGCGTCCATGCGGTTTTAACGGCGATCAGCTTGCGGTTATGGGTGATGAAATAACCTTCGTCCTGATCAGGGCGCACATACACGGGATAATCTTCACCATCTACGTTTACGACCCAGCGCGTGCCAATGGCGCGCTCACGGCCAGGAGTCTGGCCATTGATGCGGGCAGCGCGTTCTGCATCGCGCAGGAAGATGGTAACTGCAGCGCCCAGGAATACCTTGGTGGTATCGCTGTTGAGCTCTGCGCCAATAAAGCCGCCCGGATATTCCTGCTCAATGAAATTGGTGGAAATATCACCCGCCATAAAGCGTGGATGGCCAAGAATAGCCTCAAGGAAGCTGCCGTTATGCGAAATGCCTTCAATGATAAAGGCAGCAAGGGCAGACTTCATGGTTTCAATCGCTGCGTCACGCGTATCGCCGTAGGTGCAGACTTTGGCCACCATCGGATCATAGAACATGCTGACTTCACCGCCTTCATAGATAGCGGTATCGATCAGCACATTTTCCATGTGCTGCGGTTCCTGGTAGCGCGTGATACGGCCAGTAGACGGCAGGAAAGCGCGCTTAGGGTCTTCCGCATAAATACGTGATTCAAACGCCCAGCCCTGTAGCTTGATGTCTTTTTGCGTGAAAGCCAGTTCTTCGCCAGCGGCAACGCGGATCATCTGCTCAACCAGGTCAATACCGGTTACCAGTTCGGTTACGCGGTGTTCCACCTGAAGGCGGGTGTTCATCTCGAGGAAGTAGAAATTCTTGTCGCTATCCATGATAAATTCCACGGTGCCTGCGGAGTAATAGCCAACTTCCTTGCCAAGAGCCACGGCCTGCTCGCCCATGCGGCGGCGGGTCGCTTCGTCAAGGAACGAACTTGGCGCTTCTTCGATTACTTTCTGGTGACGGCGCTGAATGGAGCATTCACGCTCGCCAACCCACAAGCTGTTGCCATGTTTATCAGCCAGTAGCTGAATTTCAATATGACGCGGGTTTTCAAAGAAACGTTCAATAAATACACGGCTGTCTTTGAAGCTGGATGCCGCTTCGGACGCAGCGTATTTCAGCCCGTCTTCGAGTTCTTTTTCATTGCGGGCCACGCGCATGCCTTTGCCGCCACCGCCTGCCGCCGCTTTGATCATAACCGGGAAGCCGATTTCTTTTACAGCCTTGCGTGCCTCTTCAACACTGGCAACCGCTTCTAGCGCGCCAGGAACTGTGGATACGCCAGCTTTAACTGCAATCTTTTTGGATTCGATCTTATCGCCCATACGGCGCACTGCGTCAGAACTTGGGCCAATCAGCGTAATGCCATTCTGCTCCAGGCGGCGTGCGAATTCTGCGTTTTCCGATAGGAAGCCGTAGCCCGGATGCACTGCCTGCGCTCCGGTGCTGTCGATTGCCGACATGATGTTATCGATATTCAGATAGCTCTTTAGCGAAGGCGAAGGCCCGATATAGACGGCTTCGTCTGCCTCTTTCACATGAAGGGCATTGGTGTCGGCTTCCGAATAAACGGCAACCGTTTTAATGCCCATTTTTTTACAGGTACGCATGATGCGCACGGCAATTTCGCCACGATTGGCAATAAGAATTTTATCAAACATGAGCTACTCTGTTTTTGTGCTACGGCAGGTGATGCCGGCAATGGTTAGTACAATTAGTAATAATGCGAGAATATTAAACCAGGCATCCTGGGTAAAACGACAGACAGTAAAGCCTTCATTCCAACCTTGCTTGTAGAGATCATTCTTGGAGAGATCAGGGTTTTTTATAACTAAAGGCTTCAAAAGAAAAACACTCAGTGGTGCATAGGAGTTGGTGCCGGTCTGGCAGCCATGATTCCAACCAGCCGCATATTCAGCACCAAACTCATAATTAGGAACAGCTACCGCACCAATCCTGTTATAGAGGCTACCTGGAACGCCAAATGCCCACAGCAGCAGGCCCGCCAGCACAATAGCCGTGGCAAAGAATTTGGACTTTTTGCACTGAGCGTACATAACAGATCCTTACAGCGGCAGGTTATCGTGTTTTTTCCACGGATTGCTGATCTGCTTATTACGCAGGATCGACAGGGAACGGCAGATGCGCCAGCGGGTATTTTGCGGACGGATCACATCATCAATAAAGCCGCGCGACGCCGCCACGAAGGGCGATGCAAATTTAGCGCGGTAATCATCAATCAGTTTTTGCTGTTCTTCTTCATTGCTGTATTTGCCGCGGAATACGATTTCCACCGCGCCTTTCGGGCCCATTACCGCGATTTCAGCGGTTGGCCAGGCGTAGTTGATGTCGCCGCGAAGATGCTTTGAACTCATCACGTCGTATGCACCGCCGTATGCTTTGCGGGTAATAACGGTGATTTTAGGCACCGTTGCTTCAGCATAGGCAAACAGCAGCTTCGCGCCGTGCTTGATGATGCCGTTATGTTCCTGATGAGTGCCTGGCATGAAGCCCGGTACGTCCACAAAGGTCACCAGCGGAATGGAAAACGCATCGCAGAAGCGGATGAAACGCGCAGCTTTGCGCGAAGCATCGTTATCAAGGCAGCCTGCCATGTGGGTTGGCTGGTTGGCAACAAAGCCTACCGTGTGGCCTTCCATGCGGCCAAAGCCAACAAGAATGTTTTTCGCGTAGTCAGGCTGGATTTCAAAGAAATCCCCCTCGTCCACCACGCGCTCAAGCAATTCTTTCATGTTGTAGGCTTTATTCGGATTTTCCGGCACCAGGGTGTTCAGCGACATTTCCACACGGTCAGCCGGGTCCTGCGTTGGGCGGTGCGGCACGCCAGAACGGTTGTTCAGCGGCAGAAAGTTGAACATGCGGCGCACCTGAAGGAGCGCTTCGATGTCGTTGTTATAGGCAAGGTCCGCTACACCGGTTTTAGAAGTATGGGTATCGGCGCCGCCGAGTTCTTCCTGCGATACGATTTCGTGCGTCACGGTCTTGACCACGTCAGGGCCGGTCACGAACATGTAGGACGAACCGCGCACCATGACGATAAAGTCAGTAAGCGCCGGTGAATATACCGCGCCGCCTGCGCATGGCCCCATGATAACGGAAATCTGCGGGATAACGCCCGATGCAAGCACGTTGCGCTGGAAAATTTCAGCAAAGCCGCCAAGCGAATCCACACCTTCCTGAATACGCGCACCACCGGAATCCAGCAAGCCGATCACAGGCGCGCCAACTTTCATGGCCATATCAAGAATTTTGCAGATTTTCTGTGCATTGGTTTCAGACAGCGAGCCGCCCAGTACGGTGAAGTCCTGGCTATATACATACACAGTGCGGCCATTGATTGTGCCATGGCCGGTCACGCAGCCATCACCCGGCACTTTGTTATTTTCCATGTCAAAGTTCGTGCAGCGATGCTCAAC